>JBGSXQ010000074.1:0-14592 GCA_041751315.1 Gaiellaceae bacterium
GCACAGCTCGGCGCGACGCGCCGTGTCACGGCGCTGGAGACCGGCGAGCTGGCGCTCGAGCGCGTGCTGGACGCGATCGGCCGCGACGCAGTCATCGTCCGCACCCGTTCCGACCTCCTCAGCCACGCTTAGAATCACGGACGTGGAACAGCACGACGTCGGAGATCGCCAGCTCGACGCCCTGCTCGAGCGGCTCGACCGGATCGCCGACGAGCTCGAGCGGCTCAACCGCACGACCGAGCGGCAGGAGGGCTTCACGCTCGTCGCCCGTGAGCTGCACGACCTGCAGGAGTCGCTGAACGCTCTCGCGTACGCCGCGCTCGGTCAGGCGCCGCCGCGCGTCACTCGGCGCCGCGCCAGCTGAGCCAGTGGGCCTCGGCCTTGCCGCTGCGCTCGTCCCTACGTGATCCGATACAGCACGCCCTCGTGTGATGTCGCGTAGAGCTCGCCGACCGCATCCTCTCCGAACGAGGTGAGGCTGGGGATGCGGAAGCGCTCCGTGCGAACCCCGACCGCCTTCCCCGCCCTTATGCGGAAGCTCCAGACGATCCCGCTGCAGTAGTCGCCGACCGTGTACCGACCGAGCTCCGCGGGGCGGGCCTTGCCGCGGTACACGTGGCCGCCCACGACGGAGCAGCCGCGATCGCGGCCATACTCGAAGACGGGAAAGACGAGCCTGCCCGTCCCCACGGCCTTGTCCTCGAACCGACGCGAGCCCTCGTACACGTTCCAGCCGTAGTTCTCGATGCCGACGCTCGAGCGTGGCGTGTACGAGACCTCCTCGAGCGATCCCTGCCCCACGTCGCCGACGTAGAGATCGCCGGTGAGTCGGTCGAACGAGTAGCGCCAGGGGTTGCGCAGGCCGAGTGCGACGATCGTCGGCGCAGACCCCGGGCGGCGCACGTCGAGTCGCAGCATCTTCCCGAGGGGGCTCTGCATGCTCTGCGCGCGGTTCTCGGGGTCACCCCCCGAGCCACCGTCGCCGGTCCCCACGTAGAGGAAACCGTCCGGCCCGAATACGAGACCGCCGCCGTTGTGGTTGCCGTACGGCTGATCGATCCTCAGGAGAAGGCGCGCGCTCGCCGGAAGCGCCCGCGCGCCGTTCGTCTTGTACCGCACGATCCTCGTGTCGCCGGATCCGTCCGTGAAGTTGACGTAGACGAAGCGATTCGAGGCGTACCTCGGATCGAAGGCGAGGCCGAGCAGACCCTGCTCGCCGCCCGACATGACCTCGTCGCGAACGTCGAGGAAGAAGCCGGCGCGAAGCCGGCCACGGTCGACGACGCGGATCGTCCCGCGCTGCTCGACGACGTACAGCCGTCGCGCCTCGTTCCGGGGCGCGGTCACCTGGACGGGCGAGTCGAGCCCACGCGTGACGACGACTCGCCGGAAGGCGCTCTCCGCGGCGCTCGCCGAGCCCGAGACAGCCGCAAGCACGACACCCGCGAGCACAACGGCCACGAACCGCATTGGGCCAAGGTAGCTGAGGCTCGTATACGCGGACCGCAGGAGTACGCTACGCGGTCGTGCGCGTCTTCCTCATCGGCGCCGGCCAGGTCGGAACGACGATCGTGGAAGCCCTCCACGACGATCACGAGATCACCGTCCTCGACACAGAGGGGTCTCGGCTCCAGGCGCTCACGAGTCGCTTCGACGTCGCGGTGTTCGAGGGCAACGGGACGAGTCGCAAGGATCTCTCTGCCGCAGGTATCGCCCGTTCCGATCTCGTCATCGCCTGCACGTCTCGGGACGAGGTGAACATCGTCGCCGGCATGTTCGCCCGGCGCGAGGCCGACGGCGCGACAACGGTCATCCGCACGTCCTCGAGCGAGTACGTCGAGCTCTGGCGAGAGGGCCAGCTCGACGTCGACTTCGTCGTGTCATCGGAGCTCGAGACCGCGTACGCGATCAGCAGCATCCTCGGCGTCCCCGCGGCACGGCAGACCGACGTCTTCGCCGACGGCCAGGTGCAGGTGGGCGAGTTCGACGTGGACGAGGACGCGTCGAGCGAGGTCGTGGGCATCCCTCTCCGCCGCGCACAGCTTCCGGGCGACTCGAAGGTCGCCGCCATCATCCGCGGCGACGGGATGATCCTCCCGCGCGGCGACGAGGAGATCCGCCACGGCGACCGGATCGTGATCATCGGCTCACCGACGGCGGCGAAGGCATGGAGCGAGCTCCTGTGGCCCGAGGGCGGGATCGTGCGTGACGTCGTCATCTTCGGCGCCGGCCGCGTCGGATCCGCCATCGCGCGCGTCCTGCGTGAGCAGGGCCTCAGCGTGAGGATGATCGAGTCGCAACGCGACCAGGCACGTCGAGCGGCGGAGGCATTCCCGGACGTCCGCGTCTTCAACGCGAGCGGCTTCGACCCGGACTTCCTCGAACGAGAGCGGATCGGGCAGGCACAGGCCGCCATCTTCGCCATGCGCGACGACGCGAAGAACCAGTACGCGGCCTCGCTCGCCCGTGTCCACGGCGTGCCCTTCACGGTCGCCATCGCGCACGAGGCCGTCTCGATCAGCGCGTTCGAGCAGGCCGGCATCGACGTGTCCGTCAACCCGCGCGCCGTCACGGCGGAGGAGATCGTCCGCTTCGCCCACGACCCGCGCATGCAGCAGGTGGCCATGCTCGAGGGAAACCGCTTCGAGGTGCTCGACGTCACGACGCGCGACACGAGCCGCTACATCGGCATGGCCTTCCGCGACATGCCCGTGCACGGCTCGCTCATCGGCGCGATCGTGCGCAACGGGACGGCGATCTTCCCGCACGGCGACGACGTGCTCGAGGCCGGCGACCGAGTGATCATCTTCACCGAGGCCGCGAACGCGCCGTGGGTCGTCGAGGCGCTTTGAGTTGAAGCACGCGGCTGCCCGGATCGGCCGCCCCCGCCGGATCGCGATCGACCTGTGGGCGGTCTTGAATCTCGTTGGAAGCCTCGGCAAGTACCTCGGGCTCGCAGCGATCTTCCCGATTGCTGTCGCATTGTGGTACTCGGAGCCGTTCTGGCCGTACCTCCTCTCCGGCGCGGTCACGAGCGGGCTCGGCTGGGGCCTGGAGCGAGTGACCGCGCGTCCCGGCACGCGACTGGGCGTGCGCGAAGGTTTCCTCGTCGTCGCCCTCACCTGGCTTCTCGCCGCCGCGTTTGCCTCGATGCCGTACCTCTTCGCCGGCGGCGCGCAGCTCTCGAGCCCGATCGACGCGTACTTCGAAGGCATGTCCGGCTTCACGACCACCGGCGCGACGGTTGTCACCGACTTCGAGGCACTCGATCAGTCGATGCTCATGTGGCGTCAGTTCACGCAGTGGCTCGGCGGGATGGGGATCATCGTGCTCGCGATCGCCGTTCTGCCCCGCCTCCGGGTCGGCGGACGCCAGATCATGGAGTCGGAGCTCCCCGGCCCGGAGATCGGCGCCCTCTCGGAGCGCATCCGCTCCACCGCCCGGCGGCTCTGGGTGCTGTACGTCGTCCTGACGGCAATTCAGGCGACGATTCTCGCGTGCTTCGGCTGGCTCGGCGTCGACGAGCGGATGTCGCCGTTCAACGCGGTGGCACACGCGTTGACGACGATGCCCACCGGCGGGTTCTCGCCCGAGACGCGGTCGATCGAGGGCTTCGCTCCCGCGAGCCAGTGGGTGATCGCGGTCTTCATCGTCCTCGCCGGAGCGAACTTCGCGCTCATGTATCGCGGGTTCGTGCGCCGTCGCCCCGGTGTGTTCGTGCGCGACGAGGAGTTCCGGCTGTACATCGCACTCATCGGGATCGCGGCGATGTTCCTCACGACCCAGCTGTGGCTCTACGGGATCGCAGAGGGTGAGGAGGCGGTTCGGACGGGCTTCTTCCAGGTGGTGACGATCATGACGTCGACGGGCTACGCGACCGCCGACTTCGCCACCTGGCCGATCCTGTCGATCGTCACGCTCTTCGCTCTGATGTTCGTCGGCGGCTCTGCCGGCTCGACAGGCGGAGGCATCAAGGTCGTCCGCCACTTGCTGCTGGGCAAGATCCTCCGCCGGGAGATCGACCAGACGCTGAGCCCGGAGCTCGTCATGCCCGTGCGTTTGAACGGAGCGCCGGTCGACGAGCGGACACTGCGGGCGATCGCCGCGTTCATCCTCCTGTACGTCGGGCTGTGGGCCGTTGGCGCGGCCGTGATCGCCGTCGACATCGCGATCACGGGCGTCAAGGTGCCCGCCCTCGACCCGCTCGCGATCTCGGCGAGCGCGCTCGGCAACATCGGCCCCGCGCTCGGGGTGACCGGCCCGATGGGCTCGTACGCGCCGCTCGGCGACGTCTCGAAGATCACGATGATCGGCCTCATGTGGGCCGGCCGCCTCGAGATCGTCCCGGTCGTCGTGCTGCTGACGCGCCACTACTGGCGGCTGTAAAAACGCCGAGAGGCCGGGTCTCCCCGGCCTCTCGATCGTCCTTCGTGGTTCGACGGAGCTACGGCGTCCTGAAGAGAAGCGCCTCCGTGTCCTTCGTCGCGCCGCCGCGGTTGCCGGCGCCGCGATCGCCGTTCGTCACGAGCATCAGGCCGAGCTCCGGCGAGTTGCCCGGGAAGAGCCCGAAGTCGTAGACCTCGAGACCCGCAGCGTTGTTCGTCTTCCCAGGCACGTCGTTGGGCTCGCCGTAGAACCGCTCGCCAAGCGGCGTCACCGTAAGGTTTTCGACGGCGTCGCCGGGTCCTCCGTAGTAGAAGTCCTGCGCGACGACGTCCATGTCGACGTTCGTCTCGAGCAGGTTCGCGGCGTTCATGCCGATCTGCTCACCGCAGATGATCAACGCCGTGTTCCCCGTGTTCATCGAGTGCTCGGCGAAGAAGAACGCCGAAGCAGCGCCGGTGGACAGGTTGAGCACCCACGCGAGCTGCCGGCCGTCGCTGATCGTGCTGAACCCGGAGGCGTCGCGGTTCAGGACGACGTAGTCGTCCGTCCCGTCCTGGTTCGTATCGAGCCACACTTGGTGGCTGACGGGCAACAGGTGCTCCTGCCGCTCGTGCGTGTTCACGGCGAACACCCAGAGGAACGAGGCGCTCGCCGAGCAGAAGCCCGCCGGCACCGGGAACGTGTTGATGCCGACCGCGCGGATGTCCGGGGTCGGGGACTGCTGGCCCAGCCCGCCTTCCGGGATGTTCGGGCTCGTTGCGAGGAGCGCGTACGCGTCGTTCTGCGCAGTCCCCACACCCGTGTTGTTCAGCCCGATCACCTGCGGGAAGGAGCCTGGAGTGATCGTCGTCGTGCTCGGGACGACCTTGGCCGCCTTCCGCGGGAGGACGTGCCACGGGATCGTGAGCGTATCCGCGCTGTGCTCGAGCACGAGGTACCCGTCGTACTCGTTCGTCGTCAGCGCCGCCGGGTTGGCACCCTGGCTGCCCGAGTTCATGAAGTTCCCGCGCAGCTTCCCGCCGTCGATTGTGAGCGTGACTTTGAACGTCGTGTCCCGCCCCTTGCCGGGCAGCACAGTGACGCTCGCCGGAGCGCTCACCGAGACCGCCCCATTCGTCACGTCGTTCTCGAAGCGGAAGGTCGGCGTCACCTTGTAGACGCGCGGCGCGCCGCCCTCGTAGTTGCGGATGCGCACCGTCTTCTCGAGCGTCACCGTGTCATCGGACACATCGACGAAGCCGAATCCGAGCGCGCCTGTGGGAACGCTGTCGTCCCATGCTGCGACGGGAGCGTCGAGTGCCTTGTTCACGCGCACCTCGCCGCCACCGATTCGCGTTATCGGTGCGAGCGTGCCGAGCAACGCGTCGTTGATGATGTTCGTCTCGGAGTTGTTCATGAGAAGCGCCTTGACCTCGGCAGGCCTCAGGCCGAGCCCGAACGCCTTGCCGGGCGGGGTGCCCTTCGCGGTCGTCTTGACGCCACCGTGGCCCTCGAGGAGCAGCGCCGCGGAACCCGTCACCATTGGCGCGGCACCTGAGGTGCCACCGAACGGACCCGTGTCGGTCCCCGTTCCCGCGATCGCCGAGACCGATGCTCCGGGGGCGCCGATCTCGGGCTTGATGCGGTGCGTGTCCTCGTGCTGCGGACCGCGCGACGACGAGCCCACCATCGTGCCCCTGAGCGGGATCCCGACGTTCGGGTCGAAGCGGACGACCGTGTTCGGCAGGCCGCTCCGCAGGCGGTTCGCCACTGCCTGGCTCACCATGAACCCGGGAATCGCGATCGGCCGGTCACCACCGTCCCCACCCTCGAACGGATCACCGGGAGCGATCAGGCCGATGATGCCGATGAGCCCACCCGCGTCTCCGACATTCTTGATCTTGAGCGTGAAGTTGCACGCTCCGCGGTCGACCAGGACGATCTTCCCGGTCAGCGATCCGGGCGCGAATGCCGCACACCCGTTCGCGTTCCCGCCGGCGCCGTCACCGTACTGGAGCGACGCTTCGATCACTGTCGTCAACGGGGCCGACCACGGCTGGAAGACCGCCGGGAACTGCCCGGCGATATTCGCCGGCGCAACGATCTGCATGAGCGGCAGGAACGCGCCCGGCACCGACGTCTGCGCAACAGAAAGCGCCGAGTCGGTCGACGAGGGCGTACCGTTCGCGTACGGCTTGTCCGCGCTGTTGCCGGCGGACGCGACCGTCAGGATGCCGACCTTCGTCGCGTTCTCGACCGCGAGCGAGAGATCGTCGTCGAACGGCTGCCCGTAGGTCGAGCCGAGCGACATGTTGACGATGTGCATGCGATCCTTGAAGTTGCCGTCGCCGTTCGGGTCGACGGTCCACTCCATGCCCTGGATCAGAGCAATGCCCGAGCAAGAGGAGCTGACGGTCGAGCACACCTTCACTGCATAGAGATCCGTGCCGGGGGCGACGCCCTTCTTCCCGCCGATGATGTCGGCGACGTGCGTGCCATGGCCGGTTCCCGCGCCGCCAGTGAGGGCGCCGTCGTCGAGTGGATCTGGATCGGGCAGCACGGGCCCGAGCGTCGGCCACTTGCTCCCGACGAAGTCGTACCCGCCCTTCACCTTCGCGGTCGGGAACGTCCCGGGCTCGATAATCGTCGGGTCGTTCGCGGCGTATGCCGCCGCGCCGGGGCCGCCGAGCGCCTCGTGCGTGTAGTCGACGCCGGTGTCGAGCACGGCGACCTTGATGCCCTTGCCGGTCACGCCGGCCTTCTGGACGTCCTCCGCGCCGATGTACGGCACGGTCTCGGAGAGATCCAGCTCGTAGTTGCCGACCGGTGCGACGCGAACGACGGCCGGATCCTTGGCGATCTCACCGACCTTCGAGGCGTCGACCTCGACGAAGACCGCGTTCAGGACCATCTGCGTGCGCCCGATGACGCGTGCGTTCGGATCGATGCCCCGCACGCGGTTCAGGAACCCGTCCTGCTGCGAGCGCGCCGCTGCCTTCGCGGCCGCTTCGCTCCTGCCCTTCGCGAAGGCCTCGGCGCCGGACTCCGCGGAGAGCGTAACGATGACCTTGCCACTCGAAAGATTGCCGACGCCCGGCTGGAGGTTCGCGGCACTGAACGCCGTCGATGTCTCGGGTGTCTCGAGCTTGAGGTCGGCGATGCTCGCCGGAAGCGCGCGATCGACGGCCGTTCGGTCTGGCCCAGGCTGTGTCTGAGCCGATACCGCCGAGCCGACGGCGAGGACGCCGACGGCAGCCACAGTGCCGAGGCCGAGAGCGCGCGTAAACGCGCGCCGGCCTCCACTGAGTCTGAATCTCATGTGTGCTTCTCCCCTTTCGACAGTTGTGGGCACTGACGGCCTGCCCTTGCCCCTGTGTAGCGACCCCGATCCTATTCCGGTCGAGAATTCCCTGCAAGGCACAAGGGACGGCTTAACGCCGCCCCTTGTGCGGTTCGCATCAGGTCGCTCGCTCTATCCGTGGATCGAGACGAGCACCGGGATCATGAGGATCGCGACGATGTTCGCGATCTTGATCATCGGGTTGATCGCCGGGCCGGCGGTGTCCTTGTAGGGATCGCCGACGGTGTCACCCGTGATCGCGGCCGCGTGGGCGTCCGAGCCCTTGCCGCCGTAGAGCCCGTCCTCGATCATCTTCTTCGCGTTGTCCCACGCGCCGCCGCCGGAGGTCATGGCGATGGCGAGGAAGAGACCGGTCACGATCGTGCCGATGAGGAGACCGCCGAGCATCTCGACGCTGATGATCCCCACGACGATCGGGATCGCCACCGGGATGAGTGCCGGGGCCATCATCTCCCTGATCGCGGAGCCGGTCACGATGCCGATCGCGTTCGAGTAATCCGGTCGCGCCGTGTAGTCCATGATCCCGGGGTTCTCGCGGAACTGGCGGCGAACCTCCTCCACGACCTGTCCGCCGACGCGGCCGACGGCCTGCATCGCGAGCGATGCGAAGAGGAACGGCATGAGCCCTCCGATGAACAGCCCGGCGATCACCCACGGGTCGTCGAGGGAGAACAACGTGTCGAGCCCTTCCTCCCTGAGCCCGCGGCCGTACTCGTCGAAGAGGATGAGCGCGGCGAGACCGGCCGAGCCGATCGCATAGCCCTTCGTCACGGCCTTCGTCGTGTTGCCCACGGCGTCGAGCGGATCGGTGATGCCGCGCACCGCCTCGGGCAGGTCGGCCATCTCCGCGATCCCGCCCGCGTTGTCGGTCACCGGGCCGTACGCGTCGAGCGCGACGATGAGGCCGGCCATGGACAGCTGGGCCATGACCGCGACGCCGATGCCGTAGAGGCTCTCGCCCGCGGCGTAGTAGGCGCCGACGACACCTACGGCGATGACGATCACCGGGAACGCCGTCGCCTGCATGCCGACGGCGAGGCCCGAGATGATGTTCGTCGCGTGACCGGTCTGGGAGGCGCTGGCGATGTCCTTCACCGGCTTCCAGCGCGTGCCCGTGTAGTACTCGGTGATCGCGACGAGCAGGAACGTCACCGCCAGGCCGATGAGCGCCGAGCCGTACAGGTTCCAGAAGCTGAACGATCCCGTGTCGTAGGCCATCGTGACCGGGATGAACCCGATCGCCGAGAGGATCGTGGCGACGATCACTCCGCGGTAGAGGGCGTTGATGATCGCGTTCTGACCGCTTCCGACCCGCGTGAAGAACGTCCCGATCACGGACGAGAGGATCGAGATGCCTCCGAGGGCGAGCGGGTAGAGCCAGAGGTCCGGCTGGTCGAAGCCGATCCCGAGGAGCATCACGGCCACCGCGGTGACCGCGTACGTCTCGAAGAGGTCTGCGGCCATGCCGGCGCAGTCGCCGACGTTGTCGCCGACGTTGTCGGCGATCACCGCAGGGTTGCGCGGATCGTCCTCGGGAATTCCGGCCTCGATCTTCCCCACGAGGTCGGCGCCGACATCGGCGGCCTTCGTGTAGATGCCGCCGCCCAGTCGAGCGAAGACGGAGATCAGCGAGCCGCCGAACGCGAGGCCGATGAGATCGCGCACGGCCGACTCCGGCGAGTTCCCGATCCAGTCGGTGAGCACCCAGTAGTAGCCGGCGACGCCGAGGAGGCCGAGACCGACGACGAGCAAGCCCGTCACCGACCCCGCGCGGAACGCGACCTTGAACGCCGGCTGCAGCCCCTCGCGCGCGGCTTCTGCGGTGCGGACGTTGGAACGTACGGCAACGTTCATGCCGATGAAGCCGGCCAGCGCGGAGAAGACCGCGCCCAGCAGGAACCCGAATGCCGTGCCCCACCCCAGCTGGTTGTAGAACCCGAGCAGGAAGAACGGCGCGATCGCAACGACGGCGATCGTCGTGTACTGCTTGCGGAGATATGCCGCCGCGCCCTCCTGGATCGCGCGCGCGATCTCCTGCATCTTCTCGTTCCCGGCCGGCTGCTTGAGCAGCCACCAGGTGAGGTACAGCCCGTACAGAACCGCCACGGCTGCGCACGCAAGCGCGAACCCGACGGCGTGATCTACGAAGAAGTCCATGGTCCTCCGGTTCTCCTTGCTGCTCTCGGCGCTACGCCAGTCACAAAGTAAGGCGCCGAGTCACCTCGGCGCGGCGGATTATGTATCACAAGCGGCGATCGCGACGGCGCTGGTGCGGTCAGCAGCCGGCAAGAGCTCCAAGCGCACGACAGATGTCGATTCGCGCGCGCGGTAGGGCGCCGACACGCTCGCTCAGATCCCGGGGGGAGATGCGCTGCAGATTGTCGAAGTTCGCGACGCAAGGCTCACGGAGACCCGCTCGGTCGTCGATCGAGACCTCCGTCGAGATGTTTCGAACTGTCCGCGTTATCGGAGCGACGAGAATCGCGTTGAGCACCGGGACAGCCTCGGATCGCGTCACGACGAGAACCGGTCGTCGTTTGCGCTCCTCGGTCTCGGCCCACCAGATCTCGCCTTGCGCGGGCGTCACCAGGGCTCCTCCTCGATCATGCGACGGGCAGCCTCGTCGACTCCGGCGATCTCTTCGTCGGTCTGAGGCTGCGCGGTGTAGGCGGCGATCGTGCGTTCCGCGTCGCGGCGGCGTCGATGTTGATCGACGAGCTCCCACAACGCCGTGCGCACGGCATCGGAGCGCGACTCGACGACACCCTCGGCGACCAGCGCATCGACAGCGAGCGCGAGCTCGTCGTCGATCCGTGTGACCAGCTGGCTCACGGGTTCAGTATTGCATCCCGCATTGCGGTTTGCAATGCCCTATTCGGACGGGTCTGCCTCCGACACGGCCGCCGCATAGGCGAGCTGGAGGTTCGCGCGCGCCTGCTCGAGATCCCGCACGATCGCCTCGTCCACCCCGCCGTCACGCAGCACCGGCTCGAGCGCGCGCAGCGTCTCGATCGCGAGGTGCGCCTGCTCGAGATCCCGCGCCTCCGCGGAGACGCGGTGGAAGCCGATCGACGCGACCGCCGACATCGCATTCAGCAGGACGTCCGCGACGCCGAAGCGGTCGAGCGCCTCGCGGAGCTCGTCCTCTGTCGGGAGCTGCGTCTCGTCAGCCACCGATCGCAACCGTCGCGCGTACCTGCTCGGCGTAGATCTCCTCCAGCGTGGCGCCGTCCTCGAAGCGCTCGATCTGACGCTCGGCGGTGTTCTGCGTCGGAACCGCGAGGTAGGGCGCGGCCCCGATCTCATCGGCTGCCGGCTGCACCCACTCGATCAGCTCCTCGAGTCGCTGTCGTGCGGGGATCGACTCGCCGCGGTCGAAGTCGATCAGCTCCCCGGGAAGTCCCCATCGGATCGCGCGCCATAGGTTCTCCTCGATGAGCCGGTGCGGCAGCGGCTCCACCGACTCGCCGTCGTCGTACGCGCGGGCGATCCGTGCAGCGAGCGACGCCGCGAACGCCGCGAGCGACTGTGCCTCGCCGAGCTCCGGCTGCCCGTCGCAGATGCGGATCTCGACCGTGGGGAACGCGAGATGCGGCCGGACGCTCCACCAGAGCTGCGTGTGCTCGGTGATGGAGCGCGTGTCGTACAGGAAACGGACGAAGCTCTCGTACGAAGCCCACGACTCGAAGGCGTCCGGAACCCCACAGCGCGGGAAGAACCGCGTGAAGATCTGCGTCCGCGCCGAGTGGAGGCCTGTGTTCACGTTCTCGACGAACGGCGAGCTTGCCGAGAGTGCGAGGAGCTCTGGGAGGAAGTTGCGCAGGCCGGCGACGACCGCGATCGCGCGATCCGGCCCGTTGATCGCGATGTGGAGATGGATCCCGAATGTGTTGTTGCGCCACACCACGTAGCGCAGGAGCTCGTCGTTACGGCGGTAGTGCGGCGTGTCGATGATGCGCTGGGCCTTCCAGTCTGCCCACGGATGCGTGCCGGTGGCGCCGAGCACGAGACCCATCGGCTCGACCAGCGCGTGGAGCTGGGCGCGGCGCTCGGCCATCGCGGCCGGGAGGTCGGCGAACGAGTCCTGCTTCCCGGTGCGGACCTCGACCTCCGAGGCGATGAGCTCGCCGACGAGGTGCTCCTCGAGCGCGGTTCCGCGAGCAGCGGCCTGGACGTCCTCGAAGCGGTTCGTGAGGTCGAGCGACTCGGGATCGACGATCGCGAACTCCTCCTCGACGGCCACCGTGAAGTCCGTCGCCGACTCGAACTGCTCGCGCGCGAGCGTGATCAGCTCGTCGGCGGAGAGGCGCTGTTCGTCTCCCATCGGCGCACTACAGTAGTTGAAGCGTTGCCTCGCACCCGGCGCGGAAACGGCTGGTGCGGCGCTGAAGCACCGCACCGAGGCGTGGCGGGTGGCGGGGTACTTCAGTGCCGCCCCACCCGACCTTCCTATGCCAGGTGGAAGTACAGCGCGTAGAGGAGGTCGACCGCGGGATTCGAGGTGTGGACGCTCACGTCCGACGGCACGTCGAGCAGAGCTTCCGAGTAGTTGAAGATGATCTTCGCGCCGGCGCCGATGAGCGCGTCGGCTGCGTCCTGCGCCGAATCGGCCGGAACCGCGATCACGCCGACGATGATGTTTCGCTCGCGCGCGATGTCGCCAATGTCCGCGATCGAGCTGATCGTCAGGTTGCCGATGCGCTCGCCGATCTTCTCGGGATCGTTGTCGAGCACCGCCGCGACGGTGATGCCGTGCTCGCCGAAGATGGGCGAGCTCGCGATGGCGCTCCCGAGCCGCCCGGCGCCGACGAGCGCGATGTTGTGCTGACCCTGCGTGCGCAGGATCTGCCGGATCTCGTCGAGGAGCGCGTCCGTGCGATACCCGACGCCGCGCTTGCCGAACTTCCCGAACGCCGAGAGGTCGCGTCGGATCTGGGTCGCGTTGATGTTCGTGTACTCCGCGATCTCCTGAGAGGAGATCCGCTCCTTGCCCATCTTGCGCGCCTGAGTGAGCACCTGGAGGTACCGGCTCAGGCGGGCTGCGACACCGACGGTCAGACGTTCGGTCACCGATTCCCCCTGTGGATGGTTTGTGACAGAGCGTCACGATTCTGCCTGCGGGTCTTCCGCGCCCGCAGGGGGAACCGCCAGAACCCGCGCGCGGAGCGCATCGGCGTCGACGAAGTACGTGAACGCGGGCTCGCCGTCGAGCTCGACCGCAGGGAGGATCTCTCGATAGCGCGCCTCGAGCTCGGGCACGCCGGCGATGTCGACGAGCTCGAGCTCGAAGCCGAGCTCGCGGCGAGCGTCCTGCACGACCTCGAGCGCGCGGACGCACAGGCTGCAGTCAGCCGCGTGGTAGACGGTGACCCGCGAAGCTACGGGTACAGGCCTCGCGTCGTCGTTGCCTCGGCGACGCGCTGCACGGCCAGGCCGTACGACGCCATGCGGAGACTCGTCCCCACGCTCTCGCGCGTGTGCCAGGCCTCCTCGAAGGCCCGCGCGACGATGTCGTGCAGCTTCGCGTTCACCTCGTCCTCGCGCCAGAAGTACTCCTGAAGGCCTTGCACCCACTCGAAGTAGGACACGACGACGCCCCCCGCGTTGGCGAGGACGTCGGGAAGCACCAGCACTCCACGGTCTTCCAGGATCGCGTCGGCGGCCGGCGTAACAGGCCCGTTCGCCCCTTCGCAGATGACCGACGCCTTCACCCGATCCGCGTTCGCTTCCGTAACCACCTGCTCGAGCGCGCACGGCGCGAAGACGTCGCAGGGCAGCTCCACGAGCTCCTCGTTGGTGACCGGCTCGGCGTTCGCCAGGCCGGACAGCGTCCCGTGCTCCTGCTTGTGGGCGAGCGCAGACGCGATGTCGATGCCGGCCGCGTTGTAGACCCCGCCGCCGGAGTCCGACACCGCGACGACCTTCGCTCCTGCCTGATGGAGCAAGCGCGCGAGATTCGAGCCGACGTTGCCGAAGCCCTGCAGCGCGACGGTGTACTCGCTCAGGCGCCGGCCCTGCTTCGTCGACAGCGCCTGGATGCAGTAGAGGCTCCCCCGTGCGGTCGCCTCCTCACGGCCCAGCGAGCCGCCGATGGCCAACGGCTTGCCGGTGACCACGCCGAGCACGGAGTAGCCCTTGTTCATCGAGTAGGTGTCGAAGATCCAGGCCATCACGCGGCCGTCGGTTCCGACATCGGGGGCGGGAATGTCCCGCTCGGGCCCGATGTCGTTGATGATCTCGCTCGTGTAACGACGCGTCATCCGCTCGAGCTCGCCGGGGGAGAGGCTCTTCGGGTTGCACACGACGCCGCCCTTCGCGCCGCCGAACGGAAGGCCCATGAGGGCGCACTTCCACGTCATCCACATCGCGAGCGCCTTCACCTCGTCCAGGGTGACGTCGTGGTGGTAGCGGATACCGCCCTTCGACGGCCCGCGCGCGATGTTGTGGGTGACACGAAAGCCCTGGTAGACCGCGATCGAGCCGTCGTCCATCGCTACGGGAATCGACACCTCGACCGCCTTCTTGCAGGCGGAAAGGACGCCTATCAGGTTCGAGTCGAGCGCGAAGACCTCACCGACTCGACGCAGTTGCGCCTTCGCCAGCTCGAACGGGTTCTCGCGGAGATGGGACTCCGTCGCGGCGGTTGACATCGACTGCGCCTCCCTTGCTGCTCTGCCCTGTGCCGGGCCCGGGCGAGTATACGACCGGCTACCGGACTCGGTACTCGATCGTGTCGGCCTGCCTCCGCGTCCCGTCGCCGGGGTAGGCGACGAGCCGGATCGCGTAGGCCCCCCGCCGGAGCCGCTCTCCGGTCGGCCCCCGTCCCGTGAGGCCGAACGTGTACCGGCCCGGCAGGAGCTCGCGGC
>JBGSXQ010000075.1:0-21164 GCA_041751315.1 Gaiellaceae bacterium
GGCGCCGCTGAAGCGCCGCGCTCAGGCGGGGTGCTTCAGCGCCCCGCCCCGCCGCTCAGTGAGATGCGTCGGTGAACTCGGCGAACTCGCCGGTCACGAGGAAGGCGGTCTGCTCGCCGATGTCGACGGCGTTGTCGCCGATCCGCTCGAAACAGCGCGCCGCGGTGATCTGGCGCATGCCCCACTCGAGTGCCTCGGGGTCGTGCACATACCCGAGAACCTCTCCGAACACCTGTCGGTTCGCGCGGTCGACGAGCTCGTCCAGGCCGTGAAGCCCGCGCGCTGCATCGAGATCGCGCGCCGCGAACGCCTCGAGCGAAACCTTGACCATCTCCTCGCAGCGCTCGCCCATGTCCACGAGGCTCTCGATGACGGTCTGCTTCGTGTCGAGGTGACTGGAGAGCTTCGTGAGCTTGGCGATCGTCACGCACTGGTCGCCCATGCGCTCGACGTGGAGGCCCGAGTGCAGGAGCGCCAGCACGAGCCGGAGATCGCTCGCCACCGGCGTCTGCCGGGCGAGCACGAGCTCGATCTGCTTATCCAGCGCGTGGTAGCGATCGTCGATCTCGTCATCGAACGCGATGACTTCGTCGCAGAGCTCGACGTCCTGGGTGCGGAGCGCGTCGACCACGCCGCGGATCGAGCGAAGGACGATCTCGCCGGTCTCCTGGAAACCCGCTTCGAGCGCATCCAGCTCGCCCTGGAACTCGACTCTCATCCAAACCTCCCGGTGACGTAGTCCTCCGTCCGCTTGTCGGACGGCGTGGTGAAGATCTTCGTCGTCGAGTCGTACTCGACGAGGATTCCGCGCCGGCCGGCGCCGTCCTCGTCGACGAGGACGCTGAAGAACGCCGTCATGTCGGCGACACGTGCGGCCTGCTGCATGTTGTGAGTCACGATGATGATCGTGTAGTTGCGCTTGAGCTCGTGCATGAGGTCCTCGATGCGGGTCGTCGAGATCGGATCGAGTGCCGAGGCCGGCTCGTCCATCAGGATCACCTCCGGCTCGACGGCGAGAGCCCGCGCGATGCACAGGCGCTGCTGCTGCCCACCGGAGAGGCCGAGCGCCCCGTCCTTGAGGCGGTCCTTGACCTCCTCCCACAGCGCCGCCTGACGCAGCGACCCCTCGACTCGCTCATCCATTGATCCGTCCATACCCAGAACCCGCGGCCCGAAAGCAATGTTGTCGTAGATCGATTTCGGGAAGGGGTTCGGCTTCTGGAAGACCATGCCGATGCGCCGGCGGATCTCGACCTCGTCGACATCGCGGCCGTACAGATCCTCCCCGTGGTACAGGACGGTTCCCGAGACCTTCGCCCCCGGAATGAGGTCGTTCATGCGGTTGAAGCAGCGGATGAACGTGCTCTTGCCGCACCCCGACGGCCCGATGAACGCGGTCACCGTGTTCTTGTGGACGTCGAGGTTCACGTCCTGGAGCGCGATGTTCCCGCCGTACGCGACCCTCAGATCAGAGACCGAGAACACCTTGTCGCGGCGCTCGACCACAGATCGCTCGAGCCCGTGCGAGACCTCCGCGATCTTGCCGCTGTCTATGCGTGGAGACTCCATCTGCGTCATATCCTCACTCACCATTGCCTGCGGTAGCGGTTACGAAGGAAGATCGCCACCGCGTTCATGCTGAGCACGATGACGAGCAGGACGATGGCGCCTGCGGCCGCGAGCACCTGGAAGTCGGCGCTCGGTTGCCGCGTCCAGTTGTAGATCTGCACCGGAAGCGCCGTGTACGGCCCGAGCAGCGTGGGGTTGAAGGCCACGTACGTGATGGCGCCGACCATGATCAGCGGCGCCGTCTCGCCCACCGCGCGCGACAGGGCGAGGATCGAGCCGGTCGCGATCCCGGGAATCGATGCCGGGAGCACCTGGCGCCACACCACCTGCCACTTCGTCGCACCGAGCGCGAACGCGCCCTGCCGGATCGTGTCCGGAACGGCACGGATGGCCTCGCGCGACGAGACGACGACGGTCGGGAGGACGACCAGTGTGAGGATCAGGCCCCCTGCGAGGACGACACGCCCGACACCGATTCCGCGCACGATGAAGGCGAGGCCGAGGATGCCGTACACGATGGCCGGCACGGCCGCGAGGTTCTGGATGTTCACCTCGATCAGGCGGTTCCACCAACGCTCGTGGTTTGCGTACTCCTCGAGGTAGATCGCCGTGAGCACGCCGATCGGCACGGAGAAGAGGAGCACGAGCGCGCCGAGGTAGAGCGTGGCGAGGATCGCCGGACGGGCACCCGCCTCCGCAGGAACCGTCGACGGCAGGCCCGTGAGGAGCTGCTTCGTGACCGCAGGCCAGCCCGTGATGAAGGTGTCGACGAGCAGAACGACGAGCGTGCCGAACGCGACGAACATGCAGAAGAGCATCGCCCACATGAAGATTCGGTTCCTCCACAAGCGGCGCGGCTTGTCGGCCGCGATGCTCGGAGCCGTGCTCGCGAGGGACGTCACTCGTAGACCTCCCGATACTTGCGCACGAGCCGAATCGAGATGAGATTCATGATCAGCGTCATCACGAACAGCGTGAGGCCGACCGCGAAGATCGTCTTGTACTCGATCGACCCGGTCGGGACGTCGCCGTTCCCGGTTGCGCCGATGAAGGCTGTGATCGTCGCGATCGTCTCGCGCGGATCGAACGTGATCTGAGCGAGCTGGCCGGCGGCGATGAGGACGATCATGGTCTCGCCGACCGCGCGTGAGAATGCGAGGACGAACGCAGCGATGATCCCGGAGATCGCCGCCGGGACGACGATCTTCGTCGACACCTGCAGCTTGTCGGCCCCCAGTGCATAGCCGCCGTCACGCAGATCGCGCGGCACTGCAGCCATCGCGTCCTCGGAGAGAGTCGCGACTGTCGGGATGAGCATGACGCCGAGCACGAGACTCGCCGACAGTGCATTGAAGATCTCGACCTCGAGCCCGATGTCACGCAGGAAGGGCGTGACGAACGTGAGGGCGAAGTAGCCGAGCACGACCGTCGGGATGGCGGCGAGGATCTCGAGGATCGGCTTGAGGAAGGCGGTGGCGCGCGGGGCCGCGTACTCGCTGAGGTAGATCGCGACGCCGAGCCCGAGGGGGAAGGCAACGAGCGACGACCAGAACGAGATCGTCAACGTCCCGACGACGAGCGGAACCACACCGAAGTGCGCGTCGAGGAAGAGCGGCGCCCACGTCGTCCCTGTGAAGAACTCCCAAGGGCTGACTTCGCGGAAGAAGTCGAGCGCCGGAAGGACGAGCGAGAGCACGATGCCCACCGTCGTCAGCACCGAGATCGCCGCCGCGATGAACAGCACCCCGTGGACGAGCTGCTCTCCCACGCGGATCTTCTTGCGCGGGAGAGCAGTCGTCGCCGGCCGCGCGACAGTGGCGTCGGCCGTCGTCACCTATGCAACCGCGTCGTCGATGAGCTGCAGCTGCTCGTCGATCAGCTCCTGGCTGAGCGGAACGTACAGCGCCGCCTCGGCGATCTCCTGCTGGTTCTGGAGCGTGAAGCGGATGAATTCCTCGAGTGCGCTGCTGTCCCGCAGCGAGCTCGTCTTCACATACATGAAGAGCGGACGCGAGAGAGGCGTGTAGGAGTCGTCTTGTGCCGTCTCGGCGCTGGGTGCGACGCACCCGTTCCCGCCGTCGACCTCGACCGCCTTGAGCTTGTCCTGATTCTCCTCGAAGTACGACAGACCGAAGTAGCCGAGCGCTCCGCGGTCCCCTGCCACACCCTGAACCGTGACGTTGTCGTCCTCGGTCGCGGCAAAGTCCGTACGACTCGCCCCTTCCTCGCCGTTGATCGCATCGGTGAAGAAGTCGAAGGTCCCCGAGTCGGTGCCTGCCCCGTACAGCCGCATAGGAACGTTCGGGAATGCGGGGTCGACCTCGTTCCAGTTCTTGACGGTCGAGCCAGGCTTCCAAATCGTGTTGAGCTGCTCGACGGTGAGACACGACGCCCAGTCGTTCTCGGGGTTGACGACGTTCGTGAGCGCATCGGTCGCGACGCGGAGCTCGATGTACTCGACCCCGGCTTCCTCGCACAGCGCGACCTCATCCTCGGCGATCGCACGCGAAGCATTCGAGATGTCGGTCTCGCCGGCACAGAAGCGCTCGAAGCCACCGCCCGTGCCCGAGATCCCGACCGTGACATCCCCACCGCCCGAGGCCCTCCAGTCCTCGGCCGCCTTGGTCGTGAACGGGCCGACGGTGCTCGAGC
The DNA here is from genome assembly GCA_041751315.1 of Gaiellaceae bacterium. Lineage (GTDB taxonomy): Bacteria > Actinomycetota > Thermoleophilia > Gaiellales > Gaiellaceae > GMQP-bins7. The sequence continues at coordinate 4,222 of JBGSXQ010000075.1, forward strand.
CGTCGGCCGTGATGAGGCCGCCGCTCGACGAATCGTCGCCACCGCAACCGACGGCGGCGAGGGAGAGCGCAGCAACACATCCGAACATCGTGAGAAACACGCGTGTAGTCATGCCGCCAGTGTCCCGTCCGCGTTCCCTCGATCGGGGAGCCGAATGGTGAACGTGTGGTGACGATCCGGTGTACCGCGCTACGGCACGGGGAACTCGGCGCGCACCTCGAGCCCGCGGCCACGGGCTCCGCGGGCCTCGACCGTGCCACCTGCCTGCGTGACGATGTGCTTCACGATCGCGAGGCCGAGACCGGTGCCGCGCGAGGCCCGGGCCTGATCCGCGCGGTAGAAGCGCTCGAAGATGCGCGCCAGCTCCGCCTCCTCTATCCCGATGCCGTCGTCGCGGCCGACGAGCACGAACTGGTCGTCGGTCGCCTCGACGGTCAGCGCAAATGTCGCGCCCGGCCCCGCATAGCGGATCGCATTCTCCGCGAGGTTCCGCGCGACCACACGCAGCATCCTGGGGCGGATCGCGAGCTCGACGTCGTCGGGGCACTCGAGTCGCAAGAGCACTCCCGCACGAGCTGCACGCTCGGCGAGCTCGTCGATGGCGTCCTCGAGGACCGGCTTCACGGGTGTGGCGCCCAACGCGACGACACGCGCGCCCGACTCGAGCTCCGACAGGAAGAGGACCTCGTCTATCAGCTCGGTGATCTGGTCGATCTCCCGACGCGCCTGATCGACGAGCGCCGGGACGTCCTCGCCGGGAAGCGTCGTCGTCTCGAGCAGCGTCAAAAGGCGGGCGAGTGGCGTGCGCAGCTCATGCGAGACGGCGGCCGTGAATCCTGCGCGCAGCTCTTCGTACGCGGCGAGGTCGCCCTCGCGCGAGAGGTAGACGAGCCGCTCGCGGCGTCCGCCTGCTTCGTATGGCACGACGAGCGGGATGACGCCTCTCTCGCCGGTGAGCAGGTCCGGCGGCAGGGGCTCGCCCACGCGCAGCCCGTCGATGGCCTGGCGCGCTCGACGACTCGCCAGCAAGACACGATCGGCGTCGTCGAGGACGACGATTGCCTCGCGACTCTCCTCGACGAGCACTCTCCCGCGAATCGCGTCGGCATCCGTCACGTCAGAGCGTTCTAACAGAACGTCTGAGAAGAGCTTGCTCGGCGTCGATAGGCTCGACTGCCGGCCAGGCGAAGGCAAGACGCCGATGGGGGACTGAGGCAGGCGGCTCGTCCGTTCGGGACACCACCCGGTTACCAGACGTTCACCAGCCTGCGGCCCCGAACCCCGCGAAGCGCGCCACTATCGTGTTGCCGCATGGCGAAAGTCCTGATCATCGAAGACGACGACGTCATCGCCCGCGGGATGGCGCGGCACCTCGAGACGGCCGGATTCGACGCTGTGGGGGTCGCGAACGGGGAAACCGGGCTCGCACGCCTGCGCTATGAACGTCCCGACGTCTGCGTCCTCGACCTCATGCTTCCCGGGATCGACGGCTGGCGCGTCATCGAGCAGGCACGCAACGAAGGAATCGGCACCCCCATCATCGTCGTCTCGGCTCGGGGGACGGAACACGACCGCGTCCACGCCCTCGAGATCGGTGCCGACGACTATCTCGTGAAGCCGTTCTCCATGAAGGAGCTCGCCGCGCGCGTTCGCGCAGCGGCGCGCCGGGGCGTCAGCGAGGCCGAGACGCGGCGGGGCGACGAGATCCAGATCGAGGAGCTCCGACTCGATCCCGACAACGTGCAGGCGTACGTCGACGGCAAGAGCGCGGACCTGACGCCCACCGAGTTCCGCCTGCTCTACACCCTCGCGCGCGAGCAAGGCCGCGTGCTGACACGGGACGAGCTGTTGCAGCGCGTCTGGGGACGTCGCGCCACGCACCGCGACCGGACGGTCGACGTCTTCGTACGCAAGCTCCGCGAGAAGATCGACCGGCGCGCACCACGCCACACGTTCATCCACACGCGCTACGGCGTCGGCTACAAGCTCGAGGCCGAGCCGAAGTAGCGTTCAGGGTCGTGCGGCCGTCGCTGCCGCTTCGATCCACCTGAGCCCGCAAGATGCTGGGCGACGACTGCTATTCTTAACGTCGTTAATGATTAGCGACATTACGCTTGCACCCGAAGCAGTCGCGAGTGAGCTGCGTCCCGTGCTGCTGCGACTCGCCCGGGAGTTGCGCAAGGAGACCGAGCAGCTCGGGATCACCGCGCGCCAGGCCACATTTCTGTGGTTGGTGAAGCGCAGTCCCGGCCTGTCGCTCGCCGAGCTCGCGGCCGAGGAGGGCATCTCGCCTCCGGCCATGTCGGGTCACGTCGACCGCCTCGAGCGCGCGGGCTACCTCGAGCGTGAGCGCTCGACCGACGACCGGCGTCGCGTGGGGCTTCGCCTGACCGAGGAGGGTGAGCGCCTCATGCGCCGGATCCGCGCCCGGCGCACGACCTGGCTCGCCGATCGACTACGGACGCTCGACACGGATGCGCTCGAGTCGATCGAGGCTGCCATGCCTGCGCTCATGCGGCTGGTCGACGCCGACCGGTGAGCACGCTCTCCTTCGCGCTTCGCGCGCGCACGTTCCGCAGCCTGCGCCGACACCGCAACTACCGCATCTTCTTCACGGGGCAGCTCGTGTCGCTCGCCGGGACGTGGATGCAGAACGTCGCGCTCGCCTGGCTCGTGATCGAGCTCTCCGGCTCGGCGCTCGCGATAGGAGCGCTCGCGTTCTGGCGCTTCGTCCCCTTCACGCTCTTCGGGCTCGCCGCCGGTGTCGTCGCCGACCGCATCGAATCGCGGAAGCTGGTCATGGCGACGCAGGGAGCCGCGATGGCGATCTCGATCGCTCTCGCGGTCGTCACCTTGACCGGCACGGCGACGCTCCCGATCGTCTACATCCTTGCCGCTCTGGGTGGCGTCGCGCTCGCGTTCGACGCTCCGGGGCGCCAGTCGCTCACGTTCCAGATGGTCGGCCCGCGCGAACTGCCGAATGCGGTCGCGCTCAACTCCGGCCTCTTCAACGGATCGCGTGTCATCGGGCCCGCGATCGCGGGTCTCGTGATCGCGGCGGTGGGCACCGGCCTCTGCTTCGTGCTCAACGCCGTTAGCTTCCTGGCGGTACTGGCCGCGCTCGCACTCGTTCGCGAGGAAGAGCTGCGCGTCGTCGAGAAGGATCCCTCGGCTCGAGTGATCGACGGGTTGCGCCGCGCATTCGCGCACGCCTGGGCGGATCCGCAGCTCCGTCTCATCCTCACCGTGGTCATGGTCGTGTCGACCGTCGGCTTCAACTTCCATGTGCTCGTACCGCTGCTCGCGGCCGACACGCTCCACCTGGGCCCCGAGGGGTTCGGTTTCCTGTCGGCGTCGTTCGGGCTCGGCGCGCTCGTTGGCGCGCTCGCAGCGGCGACGTTTCGCGGCGCGAGCTGGCGTCTGTTCTCGATCGGAACCGCGTCCTTCGGCGTGTTCGCCCTTCTCCTCGCCCCCGTGCAGAACGCCTACCTGGCGGGGATCCTGCTGGTCGGTGTCGGAGTCTCGTTCACGCTCTTCACCGCGAACGCGAACGCGCTGGTTCAGCTCGCGGCGCCCGACCACCTACGTGGCCGGCTGATCGGCATCTACCTCTTCGCCTTCCTCGGCCTGGCGCCGATCGGCGGGCTCTTCGCAGGCTGGCTCGCCGAGGTCGGTGGGACGTCGCTCGCATTCACCGTTGCCGGCGTCGTCTCACTTGCAGCGATCGGCACCGCCCAGCTGCATCGCACCCAAGCTGTGCGGACTGCGCTCTCACACGCCCGGTAGACCACCCCGCTCGCGACCCTGCTCCGAGCGGCGCAGGACGAGATACGCGACGACGACGCCCACGAGCGTCAGGCCGAGCATCATCGCTGCCGTCGCGTTGATCGCCGGAGTGACGCCGAATCGAAGCTGTCCCCAGATGTAGATCGGCAGCGTCTCGGACGTCGGCCCGGTGACGAAGAACGACGTGACGAAGTCGTCGAACGAGAAGGTGAAGGCGAGGAGGCCGCCCGCGAAGATCGCAGGGGCGAGGCGCGGGAACGTGACCTGCCGGAACGTCGAGAGCGCCCCCGCACCGAGGTCGAACGACGCCTCCTCGAGGCTCTGCCCCATCGAGACGAACCGCGCGCGCACGACGAGCGCCACCACCGAGGCGTTGAAGACGACATGCGCGATGAGGATCGTGTGCCAGCCGAGCGCGTTGTCGAGCCCGATGGCGTCTCCCGCCTGCACGAAGAAGACGAGCGCCGCGATCGCGAACACGATCTCCGGTGTGACGAGCGTCATGTACGCGAGCGCGTCGATCGGCGTTCGCAGCCAGGGACGCATGCGTGGAAGCGCGAGCGCCAGCATCGTCCCGAGCACGCACGCCACGAGCGCGTTGCCGAGGGCGATGAGCACGCTGCGCCTCAGCGCCTCCGTGATCTCCGGCGTCCGCAGAGCGACCTCGAACCAGCGCGTCGAGAAGCCCTCCCAGAAGAGCACCTCGCGCCCGCCGTTGAACGCGAAGGCGACGACGACGAGGATCGGCGCGTAGAGAAACACGTAGACGAGCAGCGAGTAGGCACCGAGCCCGCGGCGAGCGTTCATCCGTACTGCTCCTGCTTGCCGAGCGCCCGCGCATAGATCAGCAGCGCGATGGTGAGCGCGCCGATGACGACCATCGCGATCGCCGAGCCGAGCGGCCAGTCACCCGATTCGAGGAACTGCTGCGCGATGAGGCTCCCGGCGTAGAAGGTCTTGTTGCCGCCCAGGATGACCGGGATGATGTACTCGCCGGTCAGCGGGATGAAGACGAGCAGCGACCCCGCGAGGATGCCCGGCAGCGCAAGCGGCAGCGTCACGCGCCGGAACGCGCGCAGCGGCGAGTCGCCGAGATCCTGCGCCGCCTCGACCAGCGACCAGTCCATCCGCTCGAGCGCCGCGTACAGCGGGAGCACCATGAGCGGCAGGTAGTTGTAGGTGACGCCGATGAAGATGGCCTTCTCGGAGAAGAGGATCCCCTGGCGCTCGACGAGCTCCGACATCCCGAGCGCGCGAAAGAGCGGGAACTCCGGATCGAGGACGATGAGCCACGCGTACGCGCGAATGAGGAAGCTCGTCCAGAACGGGACGATGACGAGCAGGAGGAGCAGCGTCTTGTGCTTCGCGTAGCGCGCGATGTAGTACGCGAGCGGGAATCCGATGGCGAGCGTCGAGAGCGTGCCGACGATCGAGAGCTTGAACGTGGCGAGGAAGATGTCCCGATAGATGTGGAGCTCGCCGACAACGTCGTCCCAGAGGTAGCGGTAGTTGTCGAGCGACCACGTGTAGGCGATGTCCGAGAAGCCGACGACTGTCCCGAAGCTCGTTGCGACGATGAACCCGAGCGGGACGAGGAAGAACAGGACGTACCACGAGACCGCCGGCAGGACGAGCCAAGCTGGGTATCTCGGGCCGCCGGCACCGGCGCGGGTCAACCCGCGCCGGTGCTCCTTCGGACCGTCCTCGGGCGGAGCCAACGCCTTACGAGGCCTTGAACTCCGTCCAGATCCGCTCCCGCAGCCGCTTCCCGGCTGCGCTGACCTGGTTCGTCTCGAGCTTCTTGACCGTCGCGGGGGCAGGGAAGACCACCGGATCCTTGAGCAACGCACCGGCGGCCGTGCCCCTTAACAACGAGCGCTTGAGCGGCGACCCGTAGTACGTGTACGACGTCTCGAGCCCCGCGATCCGCGGCGAGTAGACGAAGTTGATCCACGCATGCGCGGCATCGGTGTTCGCCGCGCCGACGGGGATGTTGTAGTAGTCGATCCAGATCTCGCCGCCTTCCTTCGCGACGACGTAGCGCGCCTTGCCCTTGAGCCTGGCTGCGAGCGCGAGACCGTCGCCGTTCCAGCCGAGCCCCATCCATGCCTGGCCACGCGCGATCGCGGTGTCGTAGTTCGACGAATGCAGCAACACGATGTGCGGCTTCAGCTCGAGCAGCACCTTGCGAACCGCATCGAGCTCCTTCTGCTTCTCGGTGTTGTACGAGTACCCGAGCATCGTCGCGATCGAGCCGACGACCTCCGGCGAAGAGTCGACCAACGACGTCTTCGAGTACTTCTTCGTGAGCGCGACGAACTCCCTCCACGTCGTCGGGCGCTCCTTGATCTTGTCCGTCCGGTACATGAACCCGGTCGTGCCCCAGTCCTTGACCACCGAGTACGTCCCCTTCGGATCGTCCCCGGTCCTGAGGAACTTCGGATCGGCGTTCCTCTTCACGTTCGGGAGCTTCGACCAGTCGAGCGGCAGAAGCCGCTTCTCGGAGATCAGCTCCTTCGTCATGTACCCGGTCGGGCACACGAGGTCGTAGCCACGCGCGCCACCTCGCAGCTTCGCCGCGAGCGTCTCGTTCGAGTCGTAGAACCCCTTCTTGACCTTGATGCCCGTGGCCTTCGTGAACTCCGCGTACGTCTTCGGGTTCACGTACTGAGCCCAGTTGTAATAGAAGAGCGTGCCCCCCTGCTCGGTCGCGGCGAGCGCGTCCGTGGCGCCGAGACGTCCGAGACCGGCCGCCGCGAGCGCCGCCGCAGAGGCGCCGGCGACGAAACCGCGTCGGTTCAAGGGCCGCTCCCACATCGAGAGCTCGTCACTCATTCGTTCCCTCCTTCATCGAAGTCGAGAGCCTCGCCCTCGGCCCACGAGACGAAGACGCGATCGCCTTCGGCGAGCGCCTCGAAGCCTCCTCGTGTGCCGAACCGCTGCTCCCGTGCGAGTACCTCCTGCCCGTCGTCCAGCCGAACGACGCACTGCACTGCCGGCCCGATGACCATCATCGTCGCGACCCTGCCCGAGACTCCGCCGTCGCCCGTACCGAGGCGAAGGCGCTCTGGCCGCACTGCAACCTCCTTCCCATCCACCCGGATGAAGTTCGTGTCCCCTATGAAGCCGGCGATCCACTCCGTCGCCGGCGTGTCGTAGATCTCGCTCGGTGCGCCGATCTGCTCGATGCGTCCGCCGTTCATGACGACGACACGATCGGACATGGCAAGCGCCTCCTCCTGATCGTGCGTGACGTAGACGAACGTGATGCCGACCTCCTCCTGGATCCGCTTGAGCTCGATCTGCAGCTCCTTGCGCACCTTGAGATCGAGCGCGCCGAGCGGCTCGTCGAGAAGGAGGACGCGCGGGCGCATCACGAGCGCCCGCGCGAGCGCGACGCGTTGCTGCTGACCGCCCGAGAGCTGGCGGGGCTTCCGTTCCTCGAGGCCTTCCAGCCGCACGAGGTTCAGCATCTCGGACGCGCGGGCGCGACGCTCACCCTTCCGCAGCCCTCGCTGCTTGAGCCCGTATGCAACGTTGTCGGCCACGCTGAGGTGCGGGAAGAGAGCGTACGACTGGAACACCGTGTTGACGTCTCGGCGGTACGGCGGAACCCGCGAGACGTCGCTACCGCCGATCAGCACCTCGCCCCCGTCCGGCTGCTCGAAACCCGCGATGAGCCGCAACGTGGTCGTCTTCCCGCACCCGGACGGCCCGAGCAGGGAGAGGAATTCGCCCGGACGCACCTCGAGGTCGATCCCGTCGACTGCAGCTACCGAGCCGAAGCGCTTCGTGACGCCCACGAGCTCGACGTCGGGTGACGCCGCCTGGGTCGTCGCCGCGCTCAGTAGCTGGGTGGACTGATGATCCACATCACCTCCGCGGGGTCGCCGCCGATGTTGACGAGCCGGTGCGGGATCGAGGAGCGGTAGTCGATGGAGTCGCCCGTCGAGAGCTCGAAGGTGTCCGATCCGAGCTGCAGCGACACGACGCCCTCCACCACGACGAGCAGCTCCTCGGAGTCGCCATGCGTGTACGCCTCGTCGCCGGTCGATCCGCCCGGCTCGAGCTCGCCGACGATCACCTGGAGGTGCTCGAGCGGCCGCGGCGTGAGCATGAACTTCCGGCCGAGCGTGCCGAACGCGAGGTTCGGCCGCGCTTCGCGCCGCAGGACGCGCGGCCGGCCCGTCGACCCGTTCGGCTCGAAGAGGTCAGCGACGTTCACGCCCAGCGCCGCCGCGATCCGCTTGAGCGAAGCGACACTCGCGTTCGCCCGGCCGCGCTCGACCTGACTCAGGAAGCTCTCCGAGAGCTCCGCCCGCTCGGCGACGGTCTTGAGAGTCGCGCGACGGAGGCGTCGGATCGCTCGGAGACGCTCTCCGACGTCGACGCGCTCTGAGTCTGCGATCTGGGCTTCAGCGATCTGCGAGTTCATCGAAGAAAACTGAAGCGACACTACTCCTCGCTTTGACGCGAAGCAACCGGTCGTGAGAGAGTGCGCGCCGTGGCGACGGTCGTCTTCTTCCCCGAGGGCGCCTACGGGCCGACGAACAACTGCGTCGGGATCGGGCAGGTGCTCCGCGACCGCGGGCATCGTGTGGTCTTCGTCCTCGAGGAGTCCTTCGCCGGGACGCTCGAGGCCCAGGGGTTCGAGGAGCGGCTCATGCGCCTCGGTCCCCCGCCCGAGGTCGAAGAGGAGCCGGGTCAGTTCTGGAAGGACTTCATCCGCGAGACGGCGCCGGTCTTCCGCAAGCCGACGATCGAGCAGATCGAAGCCTTCGTCGAGCCGACGTGGCGCGCTCTCTGCGACGGCGCGCGATACGCCGACGACCGGCTGCGCGAGATCTTCGACGAGGTGGAGCCCGACGCGATCGTCGAGGACAACGTCCTCTGCTTCCCAGCGATCCATCACTCGGGCCGCCCGTGGGTGCGAATCGTCTCGTGCAACCCGCTCGAGCTGAAGGATCCGGACATCCCGCCCGTCTTCTCCGGCTACCCGGCTGCCGACCGCACGGGGTGGGGCGAGTTCCGCGCCGAGTACGCGCGCGTCATCGCTCACCTGCACGGCGAGTTCTCGGCGTTCTGCGAGGAGCGCGGCGCCGGGCGACTTCCGGACGGCGAGTTCATCCACGAGTCCGAGTGGCTGAACCTCTACCTCTACCCGGCCGAGGTCGACTACGACCGGTCGGCACCCCTGGCGCCGACGTGGCACCGGCTCGACACTTGTGTTCGCCGGTCGGAAGCAACAGCCGAGGTACCCGAGCACATAGCGTCCGGAGAAGGCGGCCTCGTCTACCTCTCGCTCGGCAGCCTCGGCTCGGCCGACGTCGACCTCATGAAGCGCCTCGTCGACGTCCTCTCGCGCGCGCCGCACCGCTTCATCGTGTCGAAGGGCCCACAGGCGTCCGCGTTCGAGCTCGCCGAGAACATGTGGGGAGAGGAGCTCATCCCGCAGCCGACGCTGTTGCCGCTCGCGGACGCCGTCATCACCCACGGCGGCAACAACACGACGACGGAGTGCTTTCACTTTGGCAAGCCGATGGTCGCGCTGCCCCTCTTCTGGGATCAGTACGACAACGCGCAGCGCGTGGCCGAGACCGGCTACGGGATCCGCCTGGCCACGTACGACTTCGAGGACGGCGAGCTGCTCGGCGCGGTCGACCGGCTCCTCGCCGACAAGGTGCTCCGCGAGCGCATGGCGGCGATCGCGCCGCGCGTGCAAGCTGCACCCGGGACGGCGAAGGCTGCCGGCCTCATCGAGCTCATAGGCTGAGCCGCGTGGACGTGTACCGCACGCCCGACGAGCGCTTCGACGGGCTACCCGGCTATGCGTACGAGCCGCACTACGTCGAGCAGGACGGCCTGCGGATGCACTACGTCGACGAAGGCTCTGGTGCGCCGGTGCTCATGCTCCACGGCCAGCCGACCTGGGCATTCCTCTACCGGACGATGATCCCGACGATCGCAGGCGTCGCGCGCACCATCGCGCCGGACTACTTCGGCTTCGGGCGCTCGGACAAGCCCACCCGCATCGGGGACTACTCCTACGACTCCCACTCTGCGTCGATCGAACGGCTCGCGGACGCGCTCGACCTACGGAACACGACGGTGGTCGTGCAGGACTGGGGCGGGCCGATCGGCTTCCGGCTCGCGGTCGAACGGCCGGATCGCGTATCGCGCCTCGTGATCCTCAACACGGGCATCGGAGCCGGGCGCGCGCCCTCGGACGAGTGGCTGCGCTTCCGCGACTTCGTCCGGCGCGTCGGCACCGACATCGTTCCCGGCCAGCTGATCCGCATCTCGTGCGTGAGCGAGCTCGCGGACGAGATCGTGGATGGCTACAACGCGCCGTTCCCGACGCCCGAGTCGAAGGCCGGCGTGCTCGCGTTCCCCGAGCTCGTCCCCACCGAGCTCGACCATCCGAGCGCGGCGAAGATGGGTGAGGTCAACGAGGCGCTGAAGAGCTGGGACAAGCCTGCGCTCGTCCTCTTCTCCGACTCCGACCCGATCTTCTCGCTGCGCGCCGCCGAGCGCATGGCCGAGCGCGTCCCCGGCGCCGGCCCGGCGGAGACGATCGCGGGCGCAGGCCACTTCCTGCAGGAGGAAAAGGGCGAGGAGATCGCCGAGCGGGTCGTCCGGTTCCTGGCCGAGTCGTGAGTGCACGGCCGGTGCAGCGCTGAAGCGCCGCACCGGTGCGAGATGCCTCAGCGTCTCGCCCGCCGTTCGTCGCTCGCTACGTCACGACCCAGGTGTCGCCGGAGTGGAGGAGCGCCTCGAGGTCGCCGTCCCCGCGCTGCTCGCGCGCCGTCTCCAGCTGTGCGCTCATGAGATCGTCGTAGACCGGTTGCTCGAGGGCGCGAAACACGCCAAGCGGGACCGCGCCGTCGATGTCCCACGTGACGCGCGAGAGCGCGAAGGCGAGGCTCGGATCCGAGTGGTGGGCGTCGTGGACGAGCAGCGATCCCTCCCCCACGGCGTCGACGTCGACCACGCGCGCCGAGCCGTCCCCGTACTGGACGACACCGCGCTCACCACTCTCACCGAACCGGATCGGCTGACCGCTCTCGAGGTAGATGCGGTTCGCCTTCTCGTCGCGGACGTAGTCGAACGCCCCGTCGTTGTAGATGTTGCAGTTCTGGAGGATCTCGACGAACGCCGAGCCACGGTGGCGCGCAGCGGCGCCGAGCACGTCGGTGAGACCCTTCTTGTCGGTGTCGATCGCTCTTGCGACGAACGACGCCTCCGCGCCGATCGCGATCGAAAGCGGGTTGAACGGATGGTCGAGCGAGCCGAGCGGCGTCGACTTCGTCACCTTGCCGAGCTCCGACGTCGGCGAGTACTGCCCCTTCGTGAGCCCGTAGATCCGGTTGTTGAAGAGCAGGATCTTCAGGTTGACATTGCGACGCAGCGCATGGATGAGATGGTTGCCGCCGATGGAGAGCGCGTCGCCGTCGCCGGTCACGACCCACACGGAGAGGTCCGGCCGCGTCACGGCGAGCCCCGTCGCGATCGCCGGCGCGCGGCCGTGGATCGAGTGCATCCCGTACGTCTGCATGTAGTACGGGAAGCGTGCGGCGCAGCCGATCCCGGACACGAAGACGATCCGCTCGCGCTCCAGCGCGAGCTCGGGCATGAAACCCTGGATGACGTTGAGGATCGCGTAGTCCCCGCACCCAGGGCACCAGCGCACCTCCTGGTCGGACTTGAAGTCCTTCGCGGTGAGCTGCACGAGGTGGCCGTTGCCGTCGCTCACTGATCCACCAGCGCTGTGATGGCGTCCGCGAGCTCGGCCGACTGGAACGGACGCCCGCGCACCTTGTTGTAGCCGGCCGCATCCACGAGGAACTCGGCGCGGATCAGCATCCGCAGCTGGCCGAGGTTCATCTCCGGGATGAGCACCTTCTCGTACGCGCGCACGACCTCGGCCGTGTTCCGCGGAAACGGGTTCAGGTGGTGGAGGTGCGCGGTCGCGACCTTGCGCCCGCTCGCACGCACACGCCGGGCGGCGGCGCCGATCGCCCCGTACGTCGAGCCCCAACCGAGCACGAGAGTGTCCGCACCGTCCGGGTCGTCCACGGAGAGCTCCGCGATGTCCGAGGCGATGCCCGCGACCTTCGCAGCCCGCAGCCGCACCATGCGGTCGTGGTTCTCGGGGTCGTAGGACACGTTGCCCGTCTCGTCCTCCTTCTCGAGCCCCCCGATGCGGTGCTCGAGCCCTGGAGTGCCGGGGATCGCCCAGGGCCGCGCGAGCGTCTCCGCGTCGCGACGGTACGGCAGGAAGCGATCGCCGTCGTTCGGCTCCGTTGCGAACACCGTCCCGATGTCCGGCAGGGACGCGACGTCGGGGATCAACCACGGCTCCGAGCCATTCGCGAGGTACGCGTCGGAGAGGAGGAACACGGGCGTGCGGTACTTCAAGGCGATCCGGGCAGCCTCGATCGCCGCGTCGAAGCAGCCGGACGGCGTCGAGGCGGCCACGACCGGTACCGGCGACTCCGAGTTCCGCCCGAACAGCACCATCAGGAGATCGGCCTGCTCGGGCTTCGTCGGCATTCCGGTCGACGGCCCGGCGCGCTGCACGTCGACGATCAGGAGCGGCAGCTCGAGGGTGACCGCGAGGCCGACCGTCTCCGACTTGAGCACGATCCCCGGGCCGGCCGAGGTCGTCACACCCAGCGCGCCGCCGAAGGCCGCGCCGAGGGCGGCGCCCGAGGCCGCGATCTCGTCCTCCGCCTGGAACGTCCGCACGCCGAAGTGCTTGAGCCCGGCGAGCTGCTCCAGCACGTCCGAGGCGGGCGTGATCGGGTACGCGCCGAGGAAGAGGGGCAGGCCGGAGAGCTTGCTCGCGGCGACGAGGCCGTACGTCAGCGCCGTGTTGCCGGAGACCTGGCGGTACGTGCCCGGCGCCGCCTTTGCCGGCGCGATCTCGTACGAGATCGCGAAGTCCTCCGAGGTCTCGCCGTAGTTCCAGCCCGCCTTGAACGCCTTCGTGTTCGCCTCGACGATCTCGGGCCTCTTCGCGAACTTCGTCTCGATGAAGCCCAGCGTCCCCTCGATCGGCCGGTGGTAGAGCCAGGACATGAGCCCGAGCGCGAAGAAGTTCTTCGACCGCTCGGCCTCCCGAGACGTCACGCCGTCGATCCCCTTCAGCGCCTCGATCGTCATCGACGAGAGCGCGACGGGATGCACGTGGAAGTCGGCCAGCGTCCCGTCCTCGAGGGGGTTCGACGCGTAGCCGGCCTTCTGCAGGTTCCGGTCGTTGAAGGCGTCCGTGTTGACGATGACCGTCCCGCCCTTGGCGAGATCGCCGAGGTTCACCTTCAACGCGGCGGGGTTCATCGCGACGAGCACGCTCGGCTGGTCGCCCGGCGTGAGGATGTCGTGGTCGGCGAAGTGGACCTGGAAGCCCGACACACCAGGCAGCGAGCCGGCGGGCGCGCGGATCTCCGCAGGGAAGTCGGGCAACGTCGCGAGGTCGTTCCCGAAGACGGCCGTCTCGCTCGTGAAGCGATCGCCCGTCAGCTGCATCCCGTCGCCCGAGTCACCCGCGAACCGGATCACGACCCGTTCGAGCTGCTCGACGGGCTTCGACGTGGTCACGGTCGAGGTATAGCGAACGCGGCGGGGGCGCCGCCGAGCGTCAGCTTAGGCGGTAGACGATGCGACCGCGGGTCAGATCGTACGAGGAGAGCTCGATGCGAACGCGATCGCCCGGGAACACCCTGATGCGATAGCGCTTCATTCGGCCGCCCATGTAGCCCAGCGCCTCGTGCCCGTTGTCGAGCCGAACACGAAACATCCGGCTGCGGAGAGCCTCGATGACCTCACCCTCGACTTCGAGCTTCTCTTCCTTCTCTTTCATCCGGAGCTCCTTTCGTCGGGAGAGAGACCGTGGCCGCCCGGTCGAATGACTCCGGCGGCCACGGCTCGAGATTCAGCTACGACGCGACGGGGATGACGTTCGTCGCCTCCGGGCCCTTCTGACCCTCACGCGCCTCGAACTCGACGCGCGAACCCTCCGACAGGCTCTTGAAGCCATCGCCGGAAATGTTGCTGAAGTGCACGAAGAGATCCTTCGATCCCTCGTCCGGGGTGATGAAGCCATACCCCTTGCTGTCGTTGAACCACTTCACGGTTCCAGTTGCCATAGAAAACACCTCCCTTACCAAGTTCACGAACGGGTAGGGAAGGCGCAACGCGCGAACCGGACTCGCTCTTGATTTACCGCGAGGAATCGTAGCAGGCGTCGGGGCTCAATCGGCCTCGGCGAGCAACGCGCGCACGTCGAGGGGCCGCGTGAACATGCCGAGCGTGCCGTCGTCGTTGGTCGGCCACTCTTCGCGAGGGCGGTCACGATAGAGCTCGAGGCCGTTCCCATCCGGGTCTGTGAGGTAGAGAGCCTCGCTCACACCGTGGTCGGACGCGCCGTCGAGCTGGATCCCCGCGCCGACGAGCCGCCGCAACGCATCGGCCAGCGCCCTGCGGTCGGGGTAGCGGATCGCTGCGTGGTAGAGGCCGGTGTGGCCGGGCGCGGGCGGCGAGCCGCCCTTCGACTCCCAGGTGTTGAGCCCGATGTGGTGGTGGTAGCCGCCCGCGGAGATGAACACGGCCTGGTCGCCGTAGCGCGCCTGCTCCTCGAAGCCGAGAACGCCGACGTAGAAATCGAGCGCACGCTGGATGTCCGCGACCTTCAGATGAACGTGGCCGATGTCGACGCGCGGGTCGATGCTCATTCGCGAACCGTAACCTCCTCGCCCGCCGGCCGCTCCCGGGGGAGGCCGAGCGCGAGCCCGGCAGCGCACCACATCGTGAACGCGAGCCAGTGGATGCCGATGACGTCCGTCTGCAGCCCCAGCGCCAGCGTGGTCGCGAACGCGGCCACGAGCCACGCCTCGCGGTGCCACAGACCGATCAGCACGGCGAACCCCCAGAGCACGAACGCCGCCATACCTGCAACGCCGGCGTCGACACCGAGCTCGGTGTAGGTCGACTCGCCGGCACGGATCTCCACATCCGTGCGCTTGGCGACGACACCCGCATTGCCGAGCCCATACCCCTGCGGGTGGTCGAGCACGACGCGAACGCCATCGCGCAGGTTGCTCCAGTGACTCTCGGCCGACGAGTCGTCTCCCGAGAAGGGATCGTCGCTCTCGCCGCCTTCCTGCTGCGCGTTCTCGCGGAGCCACTCGAGTTCCGCCGGCGTGTAGCTCGTCGACGGGCCGATCGAGGGATAGGCGATGAGGAAGAGCGCGCTCACGACGACCGACGCAACTGCGATCGCCGCGGGTGCGATTCGCCGTTGCGCGAGCGCGAGAACGATGAGCCCGAACGCGAGCGCGGCGAACGCGGCTCGCGTGTGCGTGTACAGCAGCGCGACGTAGAAGAGGACGGCAAGGACGCCCCACCACCAGCGAAACGGGCGGCTGAACACGTAGATCAGCGCGACGACGAGCACATAGGCGCTTGCGAGTGGCGACAGAAACGTCGACACCAGTCGGCGGATCGGGTTTCCCTCGTCGCCCGTGTTGAAGACCCAGTTCTCGGGAAGCCCCGAAAGGCCCTGGTACTCGAGGCCAAGCTGCTCGGCGAACCAACCGGGCACACCCGAGTCGCGCCATGCCTGGAGCGACACGAGCGCCACGTCCACGAGCCCGACGACCGCCACGACGACCGCCGAGAGGACGATCAGGCCCGACATCCGACCGCGTTCCTCCCAGGCCCAGACCGCCATACGGCCGAGCGCGTAGCCCGCCACCGGAAACAGGTGATGCCGCAAGGCCAGGAGCTCCCCACGGCCCGTCGCCTCGCCTCCGAGCAGGTCCTGCGGGATGAGCCAGTACACGAGAATCACGGTCGCGTACGCGGCAGCGAGGGCGTCGGCGGCGTTCACCGATGGGAGGCTCCGCATGTTCCACGCCACAGCGAGCAGCACAACGAGCAGAAGCACCTCCTTCCACGCCGCGAAGGCGTCGAGCGACGCGTCCCGGATACCGAGATCCCAGAGCTGCGCCATCACGACGTTGTGGACGACGAGCCCGAGGACGAGCACGCCGACTGCGATCCCGGTGAGGGTGCGTGCGTTAATCGACGATCGCCACCAGGGTCAGGCCGAGGCCGACGACACGCACGCGACCGGGGAAGAGTGAGGCGAGGCTCGAGCGGGTGAGGAGGTCGACCTCGGTCGCCGACTCCTTGCCCACCGCGCGGTAGACAGGATGCGACAGCGCGTCGGGGAGCCAGTGGACGAGCGGAAGGCGCGTGTGCACCTCGACCGGGAAGCGCCGGTTCGGCGTCGTGATGAAGACACGGCGCCCGACGCGAAGCGCCTCCGACACGAGCGCGCGCTGCCGTTCGCGCCCGCCAACGTGCTCGATCACCGCATTCGAGAAGACGACGTCGAACGCGCCGTCATCGAACGGCAGCGCGCATGCGTCAGCCTGCACGTACGGGATGGAGGGATACCGGGAGCGGAATGCCGCGCCGTCGTGCAGCCCGAGCGCGGTGATCCGCTCGGGCCACGGGTAGCGCTCCTCGAAGAAGTTCAGCGTGCCGCAGCCGTCACCCTCTCCGAAGCCGAGCTCGTCCGCGCCGACGTCGAGGACCGTCGTCTCCGCGCTCGGCCGAAGCTCGTCCATGAACAGGCGAAGCTTCCGCTCGCGCGAGCGGAGCGAGATCGCGTCTGCGAGGCCCATCGTCGTGGAAGTATCCGGTTCGCGGACGCCAGTAGGGTGCGGCGATGCTCGAAGCAGTGCTCACACCGGCCGGGCCGTACTCGCTGCGACTCACGTACGGCACGCTCTGGAAGTCGCAGCTGCCCGAGCATCGCTGGGCGTCGGCACGGCAGCTGCACGACGGCCGCGTCGTCGTCAGGGCGTCGTGCGAGCGAGCGGTTGCAGAAGCGCGCTTCGTCCTCGCCCTCGACGACGACACCACCGAGTTCCACCGCCGCTTCGCTCGCGATCCATTGCTGGGGCCGTCCATCCGTCGCTTGCGGGGACTGCGCCCGCGACGCCGAGCGACCGTCACGCACGCCGCGATTCGCGCCGTCTGCGGGCAGCTGATCCAGGCCAGCCGCGCACTGCAGATCGAACGCGGAATCATCCGTGCGGGAAAACAGGATCCGCCGACCCAGGAGTCGCTGGCCGGTCTCTCGCCCG
>JBGSXQ010000076.1:0-2330 GCA_041751315.1 Gaiellaceae bacterium
GGAGGCGCACGACGTCGCCGTCATGCTCGACCGTGAGCGGACGCTCGAGTGGCGGCGGTAGCCGCAGCGTGACCTCGACCTCGGCCGCATCCACGAACGCCGCGAGCCGACCGGACGCGTAGCCTCCGTTCGCCGACGACAGCGGCCCCCGGTAGCGACGTGGAAACGTGATCGCCATCCGGCTGGAGACTACTCACTGCGCTAGGTTTCAGACTGTGAGGCGCAAACTATGAGAATCGCACTTGCACAGCTGAACGCCGTGGTCGGCGACCTCGACCGAAACCGCCACCGCATCTTGGGTGCGATCGGCGACGCGCGCACCGCCGGCGCGGAGCTCGTGATCTTCCCGGAGCTCGCGACGACCGGGTACCCGCCGGAGGATCTTCTCCTGCGACCCGGCTTCGTCCGCGCCGCTCGGCGCTCGGTCGAGGCGATTGCGCAGGCGACGGAAGGGATCGTCGCACTCGTCGGTACGCCGTGGTTCGACCGTGACCTCGCGAACGCATGCGCCGTGTGCGTGGACGGGACGGTGCGCGTGGTGTACCGCAAGCACTTCCTCCCGAACTACGGCGTCTTCGACGAGCACCGCTACTTCGCGGAGGGCCGGGATCTCGTGATCCTCCGACTCGGAGACGCCTCGATCGGGATCACGATCTGCGAGGACGTCTGGCAGCCCGGGCCGCCGGCGACCGATCTGGCGCTGGCCGGGGCGCAGCTCATCGTGAACCTGTCCGCCTCCCCCTTCCACGTCGGGAAGGCGGAGGAGCGTGAGGAGATGCTCGTCACCCGCGCCCGCGACACGAGCTCGTACCTCGCGTTCTGCAATCTCGTGGGGGGCCAGGACGAGCTCGTGTTCGACGGCCACTCGGTCGTCCTCGACGCCGACGGCAGCGTGATCGCCCGCGCGCCCGGGTTCGAGGAGAGTCTGCTCGTCGTCGACGTCGACCCGGTCGAGGCGATCGGACGGCGGCTGCGTGACGCGCGCAGGCGCGAGCTCGATCGCTCTCGGGAGGTACAGCGGGCAGTCGAGGCCGTGGAGCTCGCCGCGCCCGCAGACCACACCCACATGCGCGAGGGCGAGGTCACCGAGTTCGTTCCCGAGCTCGAGCAGATGCGACTGGCGCTAACGCTCGGGCTCCGCGACTACGTGGAGAAGAACGGCTTCCGCGACGTCGTCGTGGGAGTGTCGGGCGGTATCGACTCGGCGGTGACAGCGGCTCTCTGCGCCGACGCGCTCGGGCCGGAGCGCGTTCATTGCGTCTCGATGCCGTCGCGCTACAGCTCCCACGGGACGCGAACGGACGCCCGCGCTGTCGCAGACTCGCTCGAATGCGCGTTCCGCGAGATCTCCATCGAGTCGACCGTGGGCGCGTTCCACGACGCGCTGGCCGACGAGGTCGATGGCGAGCTCGCCGGGCTGGCGGCGGAGAACCTCCAGGCACGCGTGCGCGGCGTCTTGCTGATGGCGCTCTCCAACACCTATGGCTGGCTCGTCGTCTCGACGGGGAACAAGTCAGAGCTCGCGGTCGGCTATTCCACTCTCTACGGCGACATGGTCGGCGGCTTTTCGCTGCTCAAGGACGTGTTCAAGACCGACGTCTACCGCCTGGCCGAGCATCTGAACGAACGCGCGGGCCGCGAAGTGATCCCGCGCAGCACGATCGAGCGCGCCCCGAGCGCGGAGCTCCGGGACGACCAGCGCGACTCCGACTCGCTCCCGCCCTACGACGTGCTCGACCGGGTGCTCGAGGCCTATGTCGAGGAGGATCGCGCCCGGGAGGAGCTCGCCACCGAGTTCGATGCCACGGTGGTCGAACGTGCGATCGCGCTCGTCGACCGCGCCGAGTACAAGCGACGGCAGGCTCCCCCTGGCGTCAAGCTGCGCCCCAAGGCGTTCGGTCGCGACCGGCGCACGCCGATCACCAATCGCTTCGGCGGCTGAGCTCAGACGCCGACGTCGAACGGCTCCGCGGGCGGTCCGCTCTCGATGAGCTCACGAAGTAGGGCTCGCAGGCAGCTCGGAGCGAAGGTCTCCGGGGCTGCGTCGAGCTCGCCGAGCGTCCACCAGCGGATCGCCGTGACGTGCTCGGTGCTCAGCTCGTCCCAGGTGAGGAGCGGCGACGGCTCGAACGCCGGCACGCGGACGATGTAGAAGCGCTCGGTCTGCCCCTGCCAGTCGCCCAGCTCGAAGTAGTGCGTACGCGTCCAGGCGAGCGGCCCGAGGTCGAAGCTCTCGAGGCCGGCTTCCTCGGCGAGCTCGCGACGGAGCGCCTGCTCGTCACTCTCCCCGGGGCCGACGCCGCCGCCCGGCGCGAGGACGTCAGGGACGG
>JBGSXQ010000077.1:0-4140 GCA_041751315.1 Gaiellaceae bacterium
CGACGATGCGGCACCGCGTTGGATGCCGGTTGTAGAAGTCGCCGCCGTGCACCTCGCCGACGAAGTAGGTCTCGGCGCCGACCCACTCGTGCTCAGTGTTCGCGAGCTCGTCGCGGCGAGCGGAGATCGCGTCGATCACGCGCCCCGCGGCGAGGAGCGGGTGCGGCGTGCCGGGCGGCGTCTGCAGCTCGTGCGTTGCCATCCCCGGACGCGAGATCTCGATCTCGACCGTCGCCTGTCCCATGTGAGCAACGGGCAGGACGTGCCCTCCGAGCTCGCACACGATGGCGAGGTCGGCCGTGAACCCACGTTCGCGTAGGAGATAGGTCAGGTCTTCCCCGCGTCCGCCCGGTGCTTCGTGCAAGCCGATCGCGACCACCACGAGCTCGCCGGGGAAAGAGCCACCGTCGCGCACGATGCGCGCCGCCTCGGCAGCACATGCGAGGGCGCCCTTCATGTCGGCCGACCCGCGGCCGACGATCCGCCCGTTCTCGAGCCGTGGCGGCTCGTGCGGGATCGGGACCGTGTCGAGGTGGCCGTTCAGCACGACCGTCGGGCCAGGCTCGCCTCCACGAAGGCGGCCCACGACGATCGGCGTGGCGGGAAAGACATCGTCGAGCAGCTCCACGTCGAGACCGTGATCGGCGAGTCGCTCGCCGTACAGGCGGGCGACCTCGGCAGTATCCCCCGTTGGGCTCTCGACCTCCACGAGCTCGAGCGTCAGCTCGGCGAGAGCGGCGCTGTCGACGTGCGCGATCATCGTCTCTCGGTCCGGGGAGCGACTCACGAGGAGACCAACCCTAGTTCTCTGCGAGGGCGAGAGCGACGGCATCGTCGAGGGACATCGCCTGGCCGTGCTCCCACGACTCGGCGAACGCCTCTTCGCCCAGTTCGATACGCAGCTCGGCGATCTGCTGCGCCGGGTCCGGCCAGCCGAGGTCGACCGGATGCGGATAGCCCCAGCTCCGAAGAGTGCTCGCGAACGCGTACATCCGGGTTGCACTGTCGAGGCGACCCTCGGCCGTCGCGAGGCGTGCTGCCACTGCGAAGTTCGAGACGAGCCCTGCATGATCGCTCACCTCGCACTCGATCTCGAAGCTCTCCAGCAGGAGACGTCGTGCGACGCGGGCGTCACCCTCGTGTTGCGCCAGGAGCGCCAGGCTCGACAGCGAGTGAGATATCCCCCAACGGTCGCCGAGCCGGCGATGAACAACGAGGCTCTCGTCCACGAGCATGCGCGCTCGCGCGACGTCGCCTTGGGCCAGTACGACGTGGCCGAGCGAGCGCGACCAGTTCCCGACGCTCCGGACGTTCCCGACTTCCCGCGCCAGGTCAAGACTCTGCTCCACGACCTCGCGAGCGTCGTCCAGCCGCCCTACGGCGGCGAGCACGACGCCGGCGTTCCAGAGTCCGTACGCCTTCGCGATGGGGTCACTCGCCTGCCGTACCGCCTCGAGCACCTCGTCGCAGAGCTCGAGCGCCCGGTCGGTGTCGCCGAGCGCCAGGTACGCCGTCGCGAGCAGACCGCCGTAGGTGAGGACCTCACGCTCGTATCCGAGCTCGCGCACGGTGGGGAGGCTCGTCTCGATGTACCGGCGCACGGCCTCGACGTCGCCGTGCACCAGCGCAAGAGAGGCGATCCGAGACTGCGCTCTCGCACGCACGCCCGGGGAGCCGGTTGGCCCGGCCAGCAACTGCTCGAGCCACTCCCGACCCTCGCGGTCCAGCGAGCGCAGTTGCCAGAAGCGCCAGAGGTCGGCGGCGATCCGCAGGCCGACGTCCGACTCGCCGCTCTCCAGTGCCCAGCTCAGCGCCGCGCGCACGTTGTCGCGCTCCGCGTCGAGCCGCTCGAGCCAGTCCAGCTGTTGTGGGCCGAGCAGCCCCGGCTCGGCATCTGCGGCCAATCGTAGGTAGAAGCTCGCGTGACGACGCCGTACCGCATCGGCGTCGCCGCGTTCCTCGAGGCGCTCGAGAGCGTACTCGTGGACGGTCTCGAGCATCCCGAACCGCGGCTCGCCGCCTGCGGCGCGCTCGACCTTCAAGAGGCTGTCGTCCAGAAGCGTTTCGATCGCCCCGACAACGTCGATCTCCGGGTCGCACGCGATCTCCTCCGCACCCTTCGACGTGAACGCCCCGGCGAAGACCCCCAGGCTCGTGAAGAGCTCACGCGTCGGCTCCGCGAGCAGGTCGCAGCTCCACTCGATCGCCGCGCGAAGCGTCAGGTGCCGCTCCGGGCGCCGGGTACCCGGCGACGCCCGAAGAGGCTCGAGGCGCGCCTGCATGCGTTCAAGGATCTCGTGGGGCGAGAGCAACCGAACGCGCGCGGCCGCGAGCTCGAGAGCAAGGGGGAGGCCGTCGAGCCGCACGCAGAGCACGGCGACGGCCTGCTCATTCGCTTCCGTCAACTCGAACTCGGCGCGTGCTTCCCGAGCGCGATCGACGAAGAGCCGCACGGCTTCCGAGCGCCGAAGCCGACCGACCCCCGCAGCCGGATCGGGTAGCTCGAGGGCGGGGACGGCGTAGATCGCCTCCTCGAGGACTCTGAGCGGAGCACGGCTCGTGGCGAGCACCGTGAGACCAGGCGCTCCGGCGAGGAGGATGCTCACGACGGGCCCCGCCCTGAGCACATGCTCGAAGTTGTCGAGGACCAGGAGCGTTCGCCGCGTACGGAGGAACGCGACCAGCGCCTCGATCGGGTCCACCCCGCGCAGCCCGCCGAGTCCGAGCGCGTCGGAGATCGCCGAGGCGACGCGGGCGTGGTCGGCGATCGGTGCGAGCTCGACGAGCACGACACCGTCCGGAAAGTCCTCGCCGAGAGCGACCGCTCCCTCGAGCGCGAGCCGCGTCTTTCCGGTTCCTGCAGGACCTGTCAAGGTCAGGAGGCGGACGTCAGTACCGGTCAGGGTCTCGCGAACCTCCTCGAGCTCGCGCGTCCGACCCACGAACGACGTCTCCGGCACCCGGATCGCCGAACGTCGTCGGCCACCTGCCTCGGATTGCACGGCGGGCAGCTCGAGCTCCAGGTCCTGCGCGAGGATCGCGCGTTCGAGCGCGCGGAGACGCTGGCTGGGCTCGAGGCCGAGCTCCTCCGACAGCACCGCCCGGCCGCGCCGGTACGTGTCCAGCGCATCGGCCTGACGCCCGGCGCGATAGAGCGCGAGCATGAGCTGACCGCGGAGCCCCTCCCTGTGCGGATGCTCGGAGACGAGCGCGTCGATCTCGTCGATCAGCTGACCATGACGACCGAGCGTCAGGTCGGCTTCGATCCGCTCCTCGATCACGGTGAGCCTCAACTCCTCGAGGCGGGCAATCTCGGGCTGCGCCCAGTCCTCAGCAGCGAAGTCGACGAGCGGCTGACCCCGCCAGAGCGAGAGCGCCCCGTGTAGCAGCGACGCTGCAGTGTCGACGTTTGCGGAACGTGCATCGCGCACGAGCCGCTCGAACCGGTGGAGATCGATCTGCGCCGGCTCCATGCGGAGCTCGTAGCTCCCCGGTCTCGTGACGACGAGGTCCGCACCGAGCGCGCGCCGGAGGCGGGACACGTACCCCTGCAGGATCTTCGCCGCGGTGGCCGGCGGTCGGCCCGACCACAACTCCTCGACGAGACGATCCGTCGGCACGGGCTCGTTCGCGCGGAGGAGCATGATCGCGAGGAGGGCGCGGGGCTTCGGGCCCTGGAGCTCGACCGAGTGCCCCGCGGCAGCGATTTCGAGCGGCCCGAGGATGCGGAAGTCCAGCGAGAGGATGGCGCGGAACGTACCACCCGGCCTCGTGCACCGAGCGCCGCTCTCGCATGCACGCACCCTCCACTCGTCGTGCACCGACCGCCGGCACGCTGGCCCGATCTACCCGAGGAGGAGCCCATGTCCGGGAGCGCGCGCTTCGCACGAGCACCTCGCCTGACCACGCCCGCCGTCGTCCCAATCGCCGCAGCCATGATCGTCGCCATGTCGTCCTGGTCTGCTTCCGGGACGGCCCCGCGAACGACCGCGTCCTTCGCGTTCATGGGTGTCCCGCAGACGTACGTCGTCCCCGCGGGAATCTGCCGTGTCCGGCTCCACGCGGTCGGCGGCGCGGGTGGGCACAGCGGCACGACGGGCTCGCCCGGGGCGGGAGCGCTCGTCGTCGCCGACGTCGACG
>JBGSXQ010000078.1:0-1916 GCA_041751315.1 Gaiellaceae bacterium
CTGCGCCGCCTCGGCGCATCGAGCGTCGAGGTCTTCGGCGTCGAGGGCTGGCCCGCCTGCGGCACGCCTGCGGAGGCGCTACACGCGCACGGGCTCGACGGCGCGTCGCTTGCAGCTCGTGTGCTCGCGATCATCCGAGAGGAGGGTCGATGAAGCGCGTGTGGCTCGTCCTGCCCGACCCGTTCTCGATCCGTATCTTCTTCGAAACGGGCATCGTGGAGGGCCTCCGGGCTCGGCTCGACGATCGGCTCGCGCTCATGTGGGTCACCGCACCGGACGTTGTGTCCGAATGGGCAGATCGGGCCGCCGGTCTCCCGATGTTCCATCGTGAGGACGTACGGGCTCCCTCGCATCTAGGCGAGAGAGTGGCCGGGAGGCTGGATCGACTGCTCGATCGGCAGATCGGGTACTTCCCACTAGGGATCAGGCTCAACGAGCGCTTCGGATTCCACAGCGAGCGGATGCAGCCCGGCCACGCGAACTTCATGCTCGACTCAGCCCGAGCTGGCCCGCTGCCGCGTTGGAGCGTGGTCGAGAGCGGGATGAAGCGGTGGTTCTTCGGTCCGCGCCGCCATGTCCGGCGCCTCTTGCTGGACGCGCTCTCTGCTGACTGCTCTGCCCTCGTCCTCAGCAACGTTCAGCCGCACAGCGTCACCCCGTACCTCACCGCCGCGCGGCGTCTCTCGCTTCCGGTCGCGGCGTACGTCTTCAGCTGGGATCACACGGTGGGAAAGGGCGTGATCTCCCCCCACTGTGCCCGGTACATCGTTCAGAACCAAACGATGGAGGATGATCTGCGGCGTTACCACGACATCGATCCGAGCCGTGTCGTCGTGACCGGCTGGCCGCAGACCGACGTCTTCCACCGCCGCCGATCGCGCGCCGACTACGACGCGCTCGTGCGCGCCTTCGGCCTCGATCCAGCACGCCCGGTCGTGCTCTTCATGGGCAACACGCCGACGAACGCACCGTACGAGGGCCGCCTCGTCGAGCGCGTCGTGGCCTGGTGGGAGGACACTGCCCGCGATCGCTTCCAGGTCATATTCCGACCTCATCCGCGCGACCGGGACTGGAAGGAGCGCTACAGCCGCGCGCAAGGGCGGGAGGGCCTCTGCGTGCAGCAGCCGAGCTTCACCGACCTCGACCAGCTCGCGGTTCTCCTCCAGCATGTCGACGTTGCCGTGGCAAACGCGGGGACGGTCTTCCTCGACGCGCTGATCAATGACCGGCCTGCCGTGTGCGTCCTATACGACGAGGGTGCGCCGCCGGGCGAGTCGTGGGCGGCGAAGAACGTGCTCGGCAAGCACTACGAGGAGCTGGTCGCCTCGCGCGCGTTCTACCGGGCAGAGACCTTCGAGGAGGTCGTAGACGGCCTCGAGCGCGCTCTGGCCGCGCCGGACGAGCTCGCAGGTGCTCGCCGTGCGGTCGTGCGGGAGGTCGTCGGCGAGGTCGACGGCCGGGCCGCAGAGCGCGTGGTCGACGCGATCGTCGAGGTCGTCGGGTCGAAGGTCTAGCTCGGGCTGTGCGCGACCGGCTCAGAGTCGTATGGTCGAGGCTCGTCGCTCTCTCCGAGCAGCGAGCAGCTTCGTACGTCCTGGTAGCGGTCGCGCTCGGCGTCTACGGCGTCGCCTCGATCGCATTCCCGCTCGCCGCAGGACGCGACCTCGGGACCTACGTTCGCGCCTCGTTCGAGCTTCGCCAGGCAGAGGTCGTCCTGCCGCAGGCTCTCCTCATGCGCGCTCCGGCCACGGGCGTGGTGTCCGAGGCCGCGCTCGAGCTCGGGCCCTCCGCCGCCGAAGTCGCGATGGCGCTCCTGTACGCCCTGTCGGTGCTGTGCTGGTGGCGCGTGGGACGCCGCCTAGGAGCGACTGTAGGCCTCGTCGTCGCGGGCGTTCTGCTCGCGTTCCCCGGGTACG
>JBGSXQ010000079.1:0-3354 GCA_041751315.1 Gaiellaceae bacterium
GGTCGACTCTGCGCTCGCCGGGTCGTTCCCCGCGAGCGACCCGCCCTCGACAGCCGAGCCCGGAGCGATCGAGCCCGAGGGCGAGCAGGTCGTCCCCGTCACCACCGCGGTCGGAGAGCGCCCGCGCGGCGTCCCGTGCGAGATCGACGGCGAGACCGTCTTCCTCGAGCATGGCGCCGTCGTGATCGCGGCCATCACCTCCTGCACGAACACGTCGAACCCTGCCGTGATGGTCGGGGCCGGCCTCCTCGCGAAGAAGGCCGTCGAGCGTGGCCTCACACGCAAGCCCTGGGTGAAGACGAGCCTCGCGCCCGGCTCGAAGGTCGTCACCGAGTACTACGAGAAATCGGGCCTGACGCCCTACCTCGAGGAGCTCGGCTTCTACACGGTCGGCTACGGCTGCACGACCTGCATCGGGAACTCGGGGCCGCTACCGGACGAGATCTCGCGCGCGGTCAGCGACGGAGAGCTCGTCGTGTGCGCCGTGCTCTCCGGGAACCGGAACTTCGAGGCGCGCATCCATCCCGAGGTGAAGGCGAACTACCTCGCCTCACCCCCGCTCGTCGTCGCGTATGCGCTCGCCGGCCGCATGGACATCGACCTCGTGACGGAGCCGATCGGCGTCGGAACGGACGGAGACGACGTCTATCTCGCCGACATCTGGCCGTCCCCCGAAGAGGTCCGCGAGACGATCGCCGCTGCGATCGGCGAGGAGATGTTCCGCTCGACGTACGCCGACGTCTTCACGGGCGACGAGACGTGGCGCGCGCTGCCGGTCCCGGAGGGCGAGCTGTTCGACTGGGATCCCGCCTCGACCTACGTGCGGCTCCCGACGTACTTCGACGGCATGCCCGCCACGCCGGGCACGGTCGACGACATAACGGGCGCGCTCTGCCTCGTGGCGATCGGCGACTCCGTCACGACGGACCACATCTCGCCGGCGGGCTCGATCAAGCCCGACTCACCCGCGGGGGAGTACCTCGTCGACCACGGTGTCGAGCGGAAGGACTTCAACTCCTACGGCTCGCGGCGCGGCAACCACGAGGTGATGGTGCGCGGCACGTTCGCGAACGTCCGCCTCCGCAACCAGCTCGTTCCGGCGTCGGAGGGCACCTGGACCGTGCACGTGCCCACGGGCGAGGAGATGACCATCTTCGAGGCGGCCGAGCGCTACGCGGCGGATGGCACTCCGTTGGTGGTGCTCGCCGGCAAGGAGTACGGCTCGGGCTCGTCGCGCGACTGGGCCGCGAAGGGTCCGAAGCTCCTCGGCGTGCGCGCCGTGATCGCCGAGAGCTACGAGCGGATCCACCGTTCGAACCTGCTGATGATGGGCATCTTCCCGCTGCAGTACCTCCCCGGAGAGAACCGCGAATCGCTCGGCCTGACCGGTCGCGAGTCGTTCTCGATCTCCGGCCTTGCGAACGGCGAGGCGCGTGAGGTGACCGTGCGCGCCGACGACGTCGAGTTCCGCGCGGTCGTCCGGCTCGAGACGCCGCGCGAGCGCGAGTACCTCCGACACGGCGGGATCCTCCCCTACGTGCTGCGCCGGCTGCTCGGGTCATAGGCTGGTGCTTCGCTGAAGCAGCGCGCACCTGCGCGTGTGAGGTGCTTCAGCGCTCACCTGGCGACCAGCGACGTACTACGCGGCGGCCGCGTCCGGATCCTCGCCGCGCTGCCGCGCGGCGATGCGGGCCTCGTAGTACGCAATGCGCTCGGCAAGCATCCGCTGAACGCGGTCGCGCTCCGCGTACCACTCATCCGGATGGATCCGGTCCGCTTCCGTCCTCGCCCGTATCTTCCTCTTCTTCTTCGCCATCCTCACCCTCAATTCGTAGTCGAATCGCCCACAAGTCGTCAGCGATGTCGCTGAGAGATGCGTTGATGTAGAACAGCCCGCTCAGGATACTCGTGAGATCTCGATCGTCGATCTCCGATTCCACGCGGGCAATGGTCGCTGCTGCGCGTACGCATCGCTAGACGCGTTTCTAGCCGTGGCCGTACAGTCCATTAGCGTGGTCTGGTCGTGACGACGTCCGAGCGGATCGAGGGCAGTTGGGGGATCGGGCCGGTTCCGCCCCGGCTCCAGGTTCTCGGTGGGATCGAGACGGGCCTGCTGTGGGGAAACCTCGGTGTCTCGCTGCTCGTCATCGTCGCCGGCGCAATCCTCGTCCCCGCTCTGTCGCTTCCCGAGGCGCTCGTCGCGATCGCGATCGGGTGCGCGATCGGCAACCTGATGCTCGCAACCGCCGGGATGATCGGCGCCGACGCCCGCGTCCCTGGGATGACGCTCATGCGCGCTCCGCTCGGGCAGCGCGGCTCGCTCCTCCCCACTGGCATCAACGCGCTGCAGGGAATCGGCTGGACGATCTTCGAGCTGCTCGTGATCGCGACCGCCGCTGCTGCGCTCTCCGACGAGCTCTTCGGCTTCCGCGCGCAGTGGCTCTGGACCATCGTCTTCGGCGCCGTCGCGCTCCTGCTCGCGCTCCTCGGGCCGATCGGGTTCGTCCGCCGATTCATCCGCCGCTTCGCGATCTGGGCGGTGCCGCTTGCCCTCGTCTACCTCACGTGGTGGGCGCTCGACGGCGCCGACCTCGGTGCCCTGTGGAGCGCGGAAGGCCAGGGGGGTCTGACCGTCTGGCAGGGAGCCGACATCGTCGTGGCGATCACGGTGTCCTGGGTGCCGTACGCCGCCGACTACACGCGCTTCTCCAGGACGAAGCGCGATGGGTTCCTCGGAACCGGGATCGGGTACTTCGTCCCCGACGTCTGGCTTCTCGCGCTCGGCGCAGTGCTCGTGCTCTCGCGTGACCTCGGGGATCCCGCCGCGCTTCCTGCAGCCGTCGTGGCGGGCGGCTTCGCTGCCGTCGTCGCCCTCTTCGCGCTCCTCGTCACCGAGACGGACGAAGCCTTCGCGAACGCCTACTCGGCGGCCGTTTCCCTGCAGAACGCCCTTCCGCGCGCCCCACAGGCCGCGCTGATCGTCGCGGTCACCGCGGTCGCGACGCTCGGCGCGCTCGTCGTCGACTTCGTCAGCTATCAAACCTTCCTGCTGCTGCTCGGATCCGTCTTCGTCCCGTTGTTCGCAGTGCTGCTGGCGGACTGGCTCGCCGCGGGCGGGCACTACTCGACGGACCACGTCTTCGGCTCGGCCGCATGGCGGCCGGGACTCATAGGCGCGTGGGTCGCCGGGTTCGCGCTCTACCAATGGCTCTTCCCGACCGGCCCCGCCTGGTGGACCGATGTCGTGAACCGGCTGGGTCCGCCAGACTGGGGCGTCGGCGCGACCGTTCCCAGCTTCCTGGTCTCCTTCGGTGTCGCGCTCGCGGTGGCGATGCTCGCGCGGCGCGCCCCCGA
>JBGSXQ010000080.1:0-5117 GCA_041751315.1 Gaiellaceae bacterium
GCCTCCACTGCGGCCGACGCAGCCGTCTCGATCGCCTCCTCCGCAGCGGTGTCGCTCTCGACCACCGGCGCGAGGCCGGAGACCTGCTCGTCGCCGCGCAACCGCATCACGATCACGCCCTGCGTCGCCCGGCCCGCCCGCCGGATCCCGTCGACGGGCATGCGGATCACGGTGCCGCCGGTCGAGATCAGCATCACCTGGTAGCCGTCGCGGACAACGCGCGCGCCGGCGAGCTTCCCCTTCGCCTCGGTCAGCTGGACGGTCTTGACGCCGAGGCCGCCGCGGCCCTTCTTCGGATACTCGTGCAGCGGCGTCCGCTTGCCGTAGCCGTTCTCGGTCACGACGAGCAGATCGGCGTCGTCCTCGGCGATGTTCACCTCGATCACCTCGTCGCCGGCGCGCAGGCTCATCCCGCGCACGCCCGATGCCCCGCGGCCCATCGAGCGGGCGGACGACTCGTGGAAGCGGATCGCCTGGCCGGAGCGCGACACCATCAGGATGTCGTCGTCGCCGTCGGAGAGGCGGACGCCGACAAGCTCGTCGTCCTCGCGCATCTTGATCGCGATGATTCCGTCGGCCTTCAGCGGCGTGTTGTACTCGAGGAACTCGGTCTTCTTGATCACGCCCTTCTTGGTCGCGAAGACGAGGTACTTCGACTCCTTGTAGTCGCGGGTGGCGATCACCGCGCGCACCGACTCGTCCTGGCGGAACGGCAGCAGGTTGACGATCGCGCGGCCCTTCGACTGGCGCGAGCCGAGCGGCAGCTCGTGCACCTTGAGCCGATAGACCTTGCCGACGGTGGTGAAGAAGAGGATGTAGTCGTGCGTCGAGGCGACGAAGAGGTGCTCGATGTAGTCCTCGTCCTTGAGGTCCATCCCCATGACACCGATCCCTCCGCGACGCTGCTCGCGATACGTCGTCACGGGTAGCCGCTTGATGTAGCCAGACCTGGTGATCGCGATGACCATGTCCTCCTCGGCGATCATGTCCTCGAGCTCGAGGTCGGTCTCGCCGGCGACGATCTCGGTACGCCGCTCGTCCGTCTTCGCGTAGATGTCCTTCAGCTCCAGGATCTCCTCGCGGACGGTCGCGTCGACGAGCGACGGGTCGCCCAGGAGCGCGCGCAGCTCTGCGATCCGCTCCTGGAGATCGGCATGCTCGTCTTCGATGCGCTTACGCTCGAGTCCCGTGAGCTGTCGGAGCCGGAGGTCGAGGATCGCCTGCGCCTGGATCTCCGAGAGCGCGAAACGCGCCATCAACTCTGTCCGTGCGGCATCGGTGTCGTCGGCCGCCCGGATGAGCGCGATGACCTCGTCGAGGTTCTCGAGCGCGATGAGATAGCCCTCGAGGACGTGCGCGCGCTCGAGTGCCTTACGGAGCTCGAACTTCGATCGCCGCGTGACGATCTCGCGCTGGTAGTCGAGGTAGTGCTGGACGAGCTCGAGCAGCGACAGCGTCCTCGGAACGCCATCTACCAGCGCCACGGCGTTGTACCCGAACGTCGCCTGCAGCTGTGTGTGCTTGAAGAGCTTGTTGAGCACGACCTGCGGGATCGCCTCGCGCTTGAGGTCGATCTGGATCCTCATGCCCGAGCGATCGGAGTGGTCCTTCACGTCCGAGACCTCGGTGATGACCTTGTCGTTGACGAGGTCGGCGATCTTCTTGATCACGCCCGAGTCGCCACCCTTCTTCACCCCGTACGGAAGCTCGGTGACGATGATCGCGTTCTTTCCTCCGCGCAGCTCCTCCACGTGCGCGCGGCCGCGCATGATGATCCGGCCGCGCCCCGTGCGGTACGCGTCGCGAATCCCGGATCGGCCCACGACGACGGCGCCTGTCGGGAAGTCGGGGCCCTTCATGTGCTGCATGAGATCCTCGGCGTTGGCGGTCGGCTTGTCGATGAGCTGCACGACCGCGTCGACAACCTCGGAGAGCCGGTGGGGTGGCATGTTCGTCGCCATCCCGACGGCGATGCCGGCCGACCCGTTCACGAGAAGGTTCGGGAATCGCGACGGAAGGACGGAGGGCTCGCGGCGCGACTCGTCGTAGTTGGGGACGAAGTCGATCGTGTCCATGTCGATGTCCCGCAACATCTCCGTCGCAAGTCGCGTGAGTCGGCACTCCGTGTAGCGCATCGCGGCTGCCGGGTAGTCGTCGATGTTCCCGAAGTTCCCCTGCCCGTCGACGAGCGGGTACCGCAGAGAGAAGGGCTGGGCCATTCGCACGAGCGTGTCGTAGATCGCCTGGTCGCCGTGCGGGTGGTACGACCCCATCACGTCGCCGACGACGAATGCGCACTTGCGGCGCGGCCGATTCGGCTGGAGCCCGGCCTCGTGCATGGCGTAGAGCACACGCCGGTGCACGGGCTTGAGGCCGTCGCGCACGTCCGGGAGCGCGCGCGAGACGATGACGCTCATGGCGTAGTCCAGGAAGCTCGAGCGCATCTCCAGCTCGAGCTCGCGGCCCTCGATGCGCCCGGAGCCGAGCGGCTCGACGACGTCAGACATCGAGGAACCTCACGTCACGGGCGTTCTGCTCGATGAACTGGCGGCGGGGCTCGACCTGATCGCCCATGAGCGTCGAGAACACCCTGTCGGCCGCGGCGGCATCCTCGACCTCGACGCGCATGAGCATGCGGTGCGCAGGGTTCATGGTCGTGTCGGCGAGCTCCTCTGCGTCCATCTCGCCGAGGCC
Organism: Gaiellaceae bacterium; assembly: GCA_041751315.1. GTDB lineage: Bacteria > Actinomycetota > Thermoleophilia > Gaiellales > Gaiellaceae > GMQP-bins7. The sequence goes on from JBGSXQ010000080.1 coordinate 2,695, forward strand.
CTTGAATCGGCTGACCTGGATGCCCTCCTTCGCGAGGTCCACGGCCGTCTCGCGTAGCTGCCCGAACGTCTCGGCGTGCCGGCTCTTCTTCCCGAAGCCGATGTCGAACGGCGGGTACCCCACGATCTCCGTGAGCCGAACGTAGGTCTTGCGGACATTCGCGTAGATGGAGGACGCGAGAAGCGCACTCGGAACGCTGACGCCGGAAGCGGCTCCGGTCTCCCGATCGACGACCTTCACGCGCGTCAGCTCGTCGGTCTCCTCGGCGACGGTGAGCTCGTACCCGTTCGCGTCGCGCGCTGCGATCGCGGCGGCGATGGTAGGAACGTCCGCTTCGACCAGCCTGTGGTCGACGACGAAGTTGGCCGCCGGTGCGCCGAAGTCCTCGCGGAGCCGCGAGACCCACCCGTCGAACTCGTTGAGGACGCGCGCGAGCTTCCCGTACCGCGCCTCCGTGAGCTTCAGGACGTCGGCTCGACGATCCGTCACCTCCATGTCCTTGATGCGCTCGCGCGCGAGGAGCTCCTCGAACTGCGACTCCTTCTCCACGTAGCGCTGCTGCGAGCCGATCTTCACGCGGTACAGAGGCGGCACGGCGATGTAGACGAATCCGCCCTCGACGAGCTCCTGCATATGCCGGTAGAGGAAGGTGAGGATCAGCGTGCGGATGTGGGCGCCGTCGACGTCGGCATCGGTCATGACGATGATCCGGTGGTAGCGCAGCTTCTCGACGTCGAACTCCTCGCCGATTCCCGTCCCGATCGCGGTGATGATCGCCTGGATCTCCTCGTTCGACAGAACCTTGTTGATGCGGTTCTTCTCGGCGTTGATGACCTTGCCACGGAGGGGCAGGATCGCCTGGAACGTGCGGTCGCGCGCGTCGACGGCAGACCCCCCGGCAGAGTTCCCCTCGACGAGGAACAGCTCGGCGCTCGCGGGATCGGAGATCTGACAGTCGGCCAGCTTTCCCGGCAGCGAGTTCGACTCGAGCGCGCTCTTGCGCCGTGTGAGCTCACGTGCCTTGCGCGCCGCCTGGCGCGCGCGCGACGCCGACACGGCCTTCGCCATGATCTGCCTTGCCTCTGTCGGGTTCTCCTCCAGGAACTGCGCGAGGCGTCCGTTCACGATCGTCTTGACGAGACCCTCGATCGGCGGGTTGCCGAGCTTCGTCTTCGTCTGACCCTCGAACTGCGGGTTGCGCAGCTTTACGGAGATGACCGCGGCGAGGCCCTCTCGCACGTCCTCACCCTCGAGGTTCTCCTCCTTCTCCTTCAGGAGCCCCTTGTCGCGCGCGTAGCGGTTGAGCGTCCCCGTCAGCGCCGCGCGAAAACCGGACAGGTGCGCGCCGCCCTCGGTCGTGTTGATGTTGTTCGCGAACGAGAAGACCGATTCGACGTAGGACGAGTTCCACTGCATCGCAATCTCGACCTGCCCCTCGTCCGACTCGCCCTCGAAGTACACGACGTGCTTGTGCACCGTGTCCTTCGACTCGTTCACATGCGAGACGAAGTCGCGAATCCCGCCCTCGTAGTGGAACTCCTCCGTCTTGCCGCCAGCGCGCTCGTCCCGGAGAATGATGCGCAGCCCCCGCGTGAGGAACGCCGTCTCCCGAAGCCGCTGAGAGAGCGTCGACGCCGTGAACTCCGTCTCCTCGAATACCTCGGGGTCGGGGAGGAACGAGATGGTCGTACCGGACTCGTCCTTCGCCGACACGCCAACGGTGGCCATGTCCGTCGTGGGCTCGCCGCGCGCGAACTCCTGCCTGTACACCTTGCCGTCGCGCCGAACCTCTGCGACGAGCCACTCCGAGAGCGCGTTCACGACCGACACGCCGACGCCGTGAAGCCCGCCGGAGACCTTGTACCCCTCGCCGCCGAACTTCCCACCAGCATGCAGTTTCGTCAGAACCACCGTAAGTGCAGGCAATCCTTGCTCCGGGATGACGTCGACCGGAATGCCCGCACCCGCGTCGCGAACGGTCACCGAATTGTCCGGGTGAATCGTGACGTCGACCAGATCGTTGCGGTCGGCAAGCGCCTCGTCGACTGCGTTGTCGACCACCTCGTAGACGAGATGATGCAGGCCGCGAGGACCCGTCGACCCGATGTACATGCCGGGTCGTAAACGGACGGGCTCGAGGCCCTCGAGGACAGTGATGTCCTTTGCGGTGTAGGCTGCTTCGGCCACTAAAAAAGCCCTGCAAATACGCATATTGCGGGGCTGCGACAGTGTATCAGAAATGCCGGTCGGAAGCCCCTCTGGCGAGGCTCGCCCGCGCCGCCCTGGCGACGAGCTCGCGAAGCTCCGGATCGGCGATCGCCGCTGCGATCTTCGCCGAGGCCTCGACGACCTCGGGTGGAACCGACAGAGGCTCCCCGAGCGCCGCAGCGGGCACAGCGGCGGTGGCAGCGGGCTCCGGGATC
>JBGSXQ010000081.1:0-5442 GCA_041751315.1 Gaiellaceae bacterium
GCCGCGAGCTCGAGGATCTGGAGCGCCGCCCGCGCGTCACCTCCGGCCCGTTGTGCGAGGAGCGCGAGCGTTTCGGCCGGCGCGCTCGCGTCGATCACCCGCGCTCCTCGCTCGAGGATCGTGACGAGCTCGTCCTCCGAAAGCGCGGTCAGCTCGATCACCGTGCAGCGTGAGAGGAGTGCCGAGTTGACCTCGAAGTAGGGGTTCTCGGTGGTCGCCCCGATGAGGGTCACGAGGCCGTCCTCGACGGCGTGCAGCACCGAGTCCTGCTGCGCCTTGTTGAACCGATGGATCTCGTCGATGAAGAGGATCGTTCGCACGTCGTTGCCGCCGAGGCGGTCGCGGGCTCGCGCGATCACGGCGCGCACGTCGTCGACCCGTGCGGACACGGCCGAGATCTCCTCGAACGCAGCGCCCGTTCGTTCGGCGACGATCCGCGCGATCGTCGTCTTGCCCGTGCCCGGCGGGCCGAAGAGGATCATCGACGGTGGGCGGTCCTCCTCGATCGCGCGGCGAAGTGCCGAGCCCGGCCCGAGCACGTGCTGCTGGCCGACGAGATCCTCCAGCGCGCTGGGTCTCAGCCGAACGGCGAGCGGAGCGTTCTCGGCCTGTCGGTCGCGGGCTGCTTCGGAGAAGAGGTCGGCCACGCGGGAAGTATGCTCCCGGCCCGATGACGCTCAGGGACGAGGTGACGGCGCTCCTGCAGGCGCTCCTCCGGCTCGACACCGTTAATCCTCCTGGCAATGAGACGAACGCCGCCGAGCTCCTGCGCGAGTACCTCGCTCGAAGCGGCGTTGAGTGCGAGCTGTACGCGCGGGAGCCGCATCGCGCGAACCTCGTGGCCCGGATCCGCGGCGGCGACAGGCCGTCGCTCGCGTTTCTCTCTCACACCGACACCGTCCTCGCCGATCCGGCCGAGTGGGCGCGCGATCCGTGGTCGGGCGACCTCGTCGACGGCGAGGTCTGGGGCCGCGGCGCTCTCGACATGAAGGATCAGGTCGCCGCGAGCGCCGTTGCCTTCGCGTCGCTCGCGCGCGAGGGCTTCGAGCCGACCGGCGATCTCGTGCTCCTCGTCGTCGCCGACGAGGAGGTCGGCGGGGACGACGGATACGGGCTCGTATGGCTCTGCAGAGAGCATCCCGAGGCGGCACGTTGCGACTACGCGATCAACGAGGGCGGCGGAGAACGTCTCGTACTCGGCGGGAAGCCCGTGTACCTGTGCGCGACGGCCGAGAAGATGTCCGCCCCGTTCACGGTTCGCGTTCATGGTCGCAGCGGCCACGCGTCGATGCCGGGCATCGCCGACAACGCGCTCGTCAAGTCGGCGCGGTACATCGAGGCTCTCGGCGCGTACGACCCGCCCAAGGAGCTCATCCCCGAGGCGAAGGGCCTGCTCGAGGCCGTGCTCGGCGAGGTGCCACCGCTCGACGACGCCCTCGATCGCGCCGCCGCTGTGCATCCGCTGCTCCCGTCGCTCGTGGAGCCTCTCCTCGCGCTCACGCTGTCGCCGACCATGATCTCCGCGTCGCACCAGCGTAACGTGATCCCGGCCGTGTGCGAGATCAGGGTCGACTGCAGGCTGCTTCCGGAGACGGCGCCCTCCGACGTGGAGCCGCTCATCCGCGCCGCGCTCGGCAACGGGGCGTACGACCTCGAGTTCGACGAGGCGGTCGGCGGCACACGCTCTCCGCTCGGCACGCCGCTGTGGGACGCGCTCGACGAGTTCACGGCCGGCATCGAGCCCGACGCGCGGCTCGCGCCGATCGCCTGCGCGGGGTTCACGGACAGCCACTATCTCCGTGAGGCGTACGACACCACGGCGTACGGGTTCTTCCCGCTCCGAGCGCTCGACGCCGAGCTCGCCACGACGCTCGTCCACTCGGCGGACGAGCGCATACCGGTCGACGATCTCGCGCTCGGTGTCGACATGTTCCGCTCCGTCGCACGATCCCTGCTGACGTGACCGGCGCACACGCAGACGCGCTCGTCGTCTTCGGGATCACCGGCGATCTCGCGCGGCGCAGCACGCTCCCCGCGCTCTACAGCCTCGCTCAGCAGGAGCTGCTCACGTGCCGGGTCATCGGCGTCGGTCGTAGGGCCGTGTCTCGGGACGAGCTCGAGCGGCTCGCAACCGAAGCCATCGCGGCGGCGGAGGATCGGGTCGACGACGCAGTGCTGTCCGACTTCCTCGGCCGGCTCACGTACATCGGCGGTGACGCGGAGGGCGGGCCGCTGTACGGACGGCTGCGCGACGCGCTCGGCGAGGCGAAGCTCCCGGTGTACTACCTCGCGACCCCGCCCTCCATGTTCGACGAGATTGCGGAGGAGCTCTCAGGAGCGGGTCTCGTGGGCGACGCGAGCAGGCTCGTCGTCGAGAAGCCGTTCGGCACGGACCTCGCCTCCGCGCGCGACCTCAACCGGCGCTTGACCGCGATCTTTCCGGAGGAGCGGCTCTTCCGCATCGACCACTTCCTGGGCAAGGAGCCGGTCCAGGACATCATGTACCTGCGTTTCGCGAACGCTCTCTTCGAGCCGATCTGGAACCGCGAGCACGTCGCCTCGATCCAGATCACGATGGCGGAGGACTTCGGTGTCGAGGATCGCGGCTCGTTCTACGACCCGGTCGGAGCGACGCGCGACGTGGTGCAGAACCACTTGCTGCAGGTGCTCGCGCTCGTCGCGATGGAGCCTCCGTCCGGCGACCACGATGCAATCCCACGCCGTCGAGAGGACGTTTTCCGCGCGACCTCCGCCGTCGATCCACGCGAGGCCGTTTTCGGGCAGTACGCGGGGTATCGGGACATCGACGGGATCCGCTCGGACTCGGGGACGGAGACGTTCGTCGCCCTGCGTCTCGAGATCGAGAACTGGCGCTGGGCCGGTGTCCCGATTCTCGTGCGTGCGGGAAAGGCTCTTCCGACGACGGCGACGGAGATCGTCATCCGGCTCCAGCGGGTGCCCGAGCTGCAGTGGGGCGGTCACCGTCTCTACTCGCCCGGATACGACGACATCGTTCTTCGGATCGGGCGCCATGCGGGGGTCTCGATCTTCCTACGTGCGAAGACGCCCGGAAAGGCCGTCTCGCAACCCGTCTCGCTCGACCTCGACTTCGCGGAGGAGCTCGGTGAGCCGCCGCAGCCCTACGAGCGCCTGCTGTCGGACGCTCTGCGCGGAGACCCGACGCTATTCCCCCGTTGGAGCGTCATCGAGGAGACGTGGCGCATCGTGCAGCCGCTCCTCGACGCGCCGCCCCCGGTCGAGCGCTACGAGCCGCGTACCTGGGGCCCCACGTCCTCGCACTCGCTGGCGGCCGCGTACGGCGGGTGGCGCGAGCCGTCCGCGTAGCTGCCGCCCCCTGCCCTTCTACTAGCGTTCGCTGCGATGAGCTGGGCCGAGTGGGCAGACTCCGTCGAGATCGAGCCGTCGATCTACGCGTCGGACTTCTCTCGCCTGGGCGAGCAGCTCGAGGCGCTGCACGCCGCGGGGGCAACGGTCTTCCACTTCGACGCCGGCGACGGCCACTTCATCCCGGAGATCACCATCGGGCCCGTGGTCGCGGCGTCGATCTCACCGCTGGTCCGGGGGTGGGGCGGGACGCTCGACTGCCACCTGATGGTCAGCGAGCCGGAGAAGCACTTCGCGGCGATCGCGAAGGCCGGGGGAGACAGCGTGACCTTCCACGTCGAGGTCTGTGAGGATCCTCCCCGCGCGATCGCCCTTGCACGCGAGCTCGGGCTCGGCGTCGGTGTCGCGTTCAACCCGGAGACTTCGGTGACCGACGCCGCCGCGGCGGCGGAGGGTGTGGACCTCGTCCTCTGCATGGCCATCCACCCGGGCTATTCGGGTCAGGCATTCATGCCCGAGTCTCTCGAGCGCATCTCCGAGCTGCGTGCGCTGCTGCCGTCCGGGGTGCGGGTCCAGGTGGACGGAGGGATCAATCTCGAGACCGCTCGCGCAGCGCGCGAGGCGGGTGCAGACCTGCTCGTCGCGGGCAGCGCGATCTTCTGGCGAGACGATCCAGGCGCGGCCTACCGCGAGCTCGTGGAGAGCGTCGCGTGAGCGAGCTGCTCGAGATCCGTGACGCCGACCGTGCCTTCGAGCGCATCGAGGGCTGGCTGCGCGAGCGCGGGCTGTTCTCGGCGCGCGGCGAGGAGCTCGTCGCCGACGTCTACCTGGGATTCGGCCTCTCGCAGACGATTCGTCGTACCGAACGGCCGTGTCCCCCCGAGCCGTGTCCCTCGCTTCCCCTTGCTGCATGCCGCATCGAGGGCCGGACAACGCTTGTAACCGATCGTCACAAGCGCCTCGCGATCGGAGAGTGGGAGCGCTCGTGGACCGAGAACGAGTACCGCGCCGCGGTGGAGGAGGTGCGGGGGGCGATCGAGCGCGGTGACGTGTATCAGGTCAACCTCGTCCAGCATCTGCAGGCCTCGTTCGGCGGTGACCCCCACGCGCTCGCTGCCCGGCTCGGCGGGCTCAGGCCGCTGCATCCCGATCCGTTCGTCGGAGACGGCTGGGCCGTTGTCTCGGCTTCGCCGGAGCTCTTCCTCGCACGGCGCGGGCAACGCATCTGGACGAAGCCGATCAAGGGAACGCGCCCGCGAGGCGCCGGCGCCGAGCTCCGGGCCTCGGCGAAGGATGCTGCGGAGCACGTCATGATCGTGGACCTGGAGCGCAACGATCTCTCCCGCATATGTGCAGGCGGAAGCGTGCACTGGCCCGAGTTGATGGCCACGCGCGAGCTCGCCGGCGTCGAGCACATGATCTCGACGGTGGAGGGGACGCTCCGCGACGCAGTCGGCTTCGCCGAGATCCTCGAGGCGACGTTCCCGGGCGGATCCGTCACCGGCGCGCCGAAGATCGCAGCGGTGGATCTCATCGCCGATCTGGAGCCCGTCGGCCGTGGCGCGTCGATGGGCGCCCTCGGACGCATCTATGGCAACGGCGACTTCGATCTCGCTCTCACGATTCGCACGTTCGCGATCGCGAACGACACCATCCACCTCTGGGTCGGCGGCGGGGTCGTGTGGGACTCCGATCCCGCGGCCGAGGTCGAGGAGTCGTGGCTCAAGGCCCGGCCGCTGCTCGCGGCGGTGGGCTCGCGCCTTCCCCAGGTGTCGTACGCATGAGCACCCCTCGCCTGTGGCCCCCCTTCTTCGTGTGGGTGTGGGTAACCACCCGGTCCCCAACACCCCTCCTCGCTCATAGGCCAAGGGCTGTCCTATGAGCGTGCTGGCGTTGGCGGTCACGGGGCGTGGCCTCGTCGACCCGTCCGAGCCGGTCATCCGCGCTGATGACGAGGGGCTCCTCCGCGGTCGCGCCGCGTTCGAGACGCTTTGCGTGTACGGCGGCCGGCCATTCGGGCTCGAGGCGCACCTCGATCGGCTGACTGCGTCCGCCGCGAGTATCGGCCTGCCTGCGGTGGAGCGGCGTCGGCTGCAG
>JBGSXQ010000082.1:0-3730 GCA_041751315.1 Gaiellaceae bacterium
TGTGCAGGGCTACGCGGTGGGTCGATGACCGAGCGCACGCGCACCTACGTGTGGGACGACCCTCTCGCCCTCCGCGAGGAGATGGCCGGCCGCTCGGGCCTCGAGCTGATGCAGATGATGGTCGCGGGCGAGCTTCCGCCTCCACCGATCGCTCGGACGCTCGGCTTCCGCCTCGTCGAGGCCGAGCGCGGCCATGCGCTCTTCGAGTGTGAACCTGCGGAGTTCCACTACAACCCGATCGGCACCGTCCATGCCGGCCTGGCCATGACGCTCATGGACTCCGCGATGGGCCTCGCGTTCGTGACAACGCTCGCCGAGCCGTTGGGGTGGACGACGCTCGAGGTGAAGGCGAACTTCACGCGTGCGCTCACGGTCGAGACGGGCGTGATCCGTTGCACGGGCTCGGTCGTCCACCAGGGCCGGCGTGTCGCGACGACCGAGGCTCGGATCGAGGACTCGGAAGGAAGGCTCTGCGCACACGGCACGAGCACGATCCTCGTCCTCGACGCCTGAGCGCGCTACCCTGAGCCGATGCGTCGCGACGGCAAGGGCTCCTCGCTGTCCCCGGTAGCCGGGCGGCGCCGTCGCGCCTAGCCGACGAGCGCCGCGACCGCCTCTCCATAGACTCCCGCGCGATGGATCCCCGGTACGCACCCGGCGACGTCGAGTCGCGCTGGCAGGCCGCGTGGGAGGCTGAGGGCCTGTATGCGGCCGGCGCCGGCGCGCGAAGCGACGAGACCTTCGTCGTCATGCACCCGCCACCCAATATCTCGGGCCCGCTGACCATCGGGCACGTTCTGCAGCTCTCGCTCGAGGACACGCTCGTCCGCTGGCACCGGATGCGCGGATTCGACACGCTCTTCCAGCCCGGCTACGACCACGCGGGAATCTCGACGTGGGCGGCCATCGGGCGTACGCTCGCGAAGGAGGGGAAGAGTCAGCGCGACCTCGGGCGCGAGGGCTTCGACGCCTACGTGCAGGAGTGGCTCACGCGCTACGGCGGAACGATCATGGCTCAGTTCCGCCGTGTGGGCGCGTCCCTCGACTACAGCCACACGCGCTTCACCATGGACGACGGCTACTACCGCGCCGTGATCCGCTGGTTCGTCCACCTGTACCGACGGGGTTGGATCTACCGCGACAACCGGATTTCGAACTGGTGCCCTCGCGACCGCACGGCGCTCTCCGACCTCGAGCTCGAGCCGGAAGAGGTCGACGACACGCTCTCGTACATCCGCTACCCGCTCGCCGACGGCTCAGGCCACGTGACGATCGCGACCGTCCGGCCGGCGACCATTCTCGCGGATGTCGCCGTCGCCGTGCACCCTGGGGACGAGCGCTATCGCGACCTCGTCGGCAAGGAGGCGATCGTCCCCTTCGTCGAGCGGCGCGTGCCCGTCGTCGCGGACGAGCAGGTCGACCCCGAGTTCGGCACCGGGGCGCTCAAGGTCACCCCTGGGCACGATCCCATGGACTTCGACATCGGCCGTACGCACGGGCTTCCCGAGCTGGCCGTGGTCGGCCTCGACGGACGCATGAGCGCGGAGGCGGGCGAGCTCGCCGGGCTGACGCAGAACGAGGCGGGTGAGCGCGTGCTCGCCTGGGCGCGCGAGCGGGGGCTCCTCGAGCGTCAGGAGCGCTACCGCCACGCGGTCCCCACGTGCGAGCGATGCCACACGCGCGTCGAGCCGCTGATCATGCTGCAGTGGTGGTGCGCCATGGACGAGCTTGCCGCGCCGGCCATCACAGCCGTCGAGGACGGCCGCGTCCGCTTCACGCCGGAGCGCTTTGCGCGCGTCTACCTCGACTGGATGCAGAACGTCCGCCCCTGGTGCATTTCCCGCCAGATCTGGTGGGGCCACAGGATCCCGGTCTGGTACTGCCCCGACGGGCACGTTACGGTCGAAGAGGAAGCGCCGAGCGCGTGTGCCGAGTGCGGCTCCGCCGAGCTCCGCCAGGAGGAGGATGTCCTCGACACCTGGTTCTCTTCGGCGCTGTATCCGTTCGCGACGCTCGGCTGGCCGGACGACTCGCCGGCGCTCGCGAGGTACTACCCGGGCTCCGTGCTGACGACGGCGCGCGACATCATCTTCCTCTGGGTCGCGCGGATGATCTTCTCCGGGCTCGAGCTACTCGGGCGCGAGCCGTTCGACGACGTCCTGATCCACTCGACTCTGCTCAATCCCGAGGGACGGCGGATGTCGCGCACGCTCGGTACCGGCATCGACCCCGGGGAGGCGCTCGAGCCGTACGGCGCCGATGCGACTCGGTACGGGCTGCTCAAGGTCACTTCGACGCAGGACGCACGCTTCTCTTTCGACTCGATCGAGGAGGGCCGGCGTCTCGCGATCAAGCTCTGGAACGTCGCGCGGCTCATCCTCGCAAACGCCGGCAAGGTTCGCGCCGAGGCTGCGCCAATTGAGCTCGAGGAGCGCTGGATCCTCGCCCGCATCGACGCCGCTCGAGCCAAGCTCGAGGAGAGCTTCGGCCGACTCGACCTGGCACCCGCCACGGCGACGCTTTACCACCTCGTCTTCGACGACTTCTGCGACTGGTATGCGGAGGCGATCAAGCCTCGGCTCTACGACCAAGAGGAGGCGGCGGTCGCGACAGCGCTCGCCGCGCTCGAGCGACTCTTGGCGCTCCTCCATCCCGTGATGCCGCACGTGACAGAGGAAATCTGGTCGCAGCTTCCTGATCGCGTCGCGCGGCTCATCGTCTCGCCGTGGCCGGAGGCGGACGACCGGTTCGCTGCGGACGCGGGCGCACTCGACCGCGTGCAGGAGGCGGCCCAGATCTTCCGACGCAGCGGGGTGCAGGTCGAGCTCGGCTCAGAGGACGAGCGGCGTATCTTCGCGGCGGTCGTTCGTCCGGAGAAAGCCCGTGTCTCCGACAACCGCGATGCCGAGATCGAGCGCCTGCGCAAGGAGGTCGCGCGCTCGGAGGGGATGCTCGCGAACGAGCGGTTCGTGGCGAACGCGCCGGGCGAGGTCGTCGCCGCCGAGCGCGACAAGCTCGAGCGCTACCGGCTCGAACTGGCCGCGCTCGAAGCGTAGGAGGAGACGCGCGACCTTGAGTGCTGTCGAGTGGCTCGACGCGATGAGCCCGTGGCCGCGCGACGGCTTCGGGCTCGACCGCATGCGCGCGCTGCTCGCAGAGCTCGGCGATCCACAGAACGCCTATCCCGCTATCCACGTAGTCGGGACGAACGGCAAGTCGACAGCCACTGTCACCATCGAGCAGCTGCTGCTCTCGGAGGGCCTCTCGGTCGGCTCTACGCTCTCGCCGCATATCGCCTCGTGGAGCGAGCGCCTCCGGGTGGACGGGCAGGAGGCGGACTTCGAAGAAGCAGTCGCACGTGTACGGATCGCGGGCGAGCGACTGGGTGCGACGCAGTTCGAGATCGTCACCGCGGCGGCTCTCTCCGCGTTCGAGGCTGCAGCGGTCGACGTCGCGGCGGTCGAGGCGGGGCTCGGCGGCCGTTACGACGCGACGAACGTGCTGCGCACGCGCGTCGTCCTGCTCACGAACGTGGGGCTCGAGCACACCGACGTCCTCGGCGAGACGCTGGAGGCCATCGCGACCGAGAAGCTCGCGGTGGCGCCCGCCGACGCGATCGTCGTTCTTCCCGACGACACCTATGCCCACCTGGTGCCCGGTCGCGAGATCCGCATCGGTGGCGCTCGCGAGGCGGCGGAGGCATTCGTCGGCCACACGATCGGGGCGACGC
>JBGSXQ010000083.1:0-4509 GCA_041751315.1 Gaiellaceae bacterium
GGTGCGGCGGCGGCGGCACATCTCGTGCGTGTGAACCTCGGGATCCGCTCGGCAGACGCCCGGCTTGCGCAGGCGCGCGCGAGCGAAGAGGCTGCGCAGGACGTGGCGTCACGCCTGCTCGAATCACCCCGGTGAATCGGTTCTCGGGACTTCCCGACGCCGAGCTCGTCCGCGCCTGCCGCGCAGATGATGTCGACGCGTGGAACGAGCTCGTCGAGCGCTACTCGCGCTACGTGTACGCGATAGCCGTCCGCGGGTTCCGGCTGAGCGACGAGGATGCCGAGGACGTCTTCCAGGACGTCTTCACGCGCATCTACACCCGGCTCGACAGCCTGCGCGACGATTCGGCGCTGCGGCCATGGATCGCTCAGCTCACGCGCCGCCGCTGCCTCGACGCAGTGGCCGCGAAGCGCGAAATCCCGGCAGAGGAGGTGGTGAGCGAGGAGGAGACGAGCGATCTCGGCGACGTCGAAGAGGCGTTCGAAGTGCGCAACGCGCTCGCGACGCTTCCCGAGAACTGCCAGGAGATCCTCGACCGCTTCTTCACGCGCGACCAGAGCTACAAGACGATCGCCGAGGAGCTGGAGATCCCCTCGGGGACGATCGCGAGCCGTATCGCGCGCTGCCTCGTTCGCCTCCGCGAGACCCTCGAGGGAAGAAACGAGCCGCAAGAGGGGTCTAGGGAGTAGATGTCGCGCGTATTCGACGAAGAGCGTCTCGGAGTGCTCCTCCGACTCCTGCGTCCCGCGCCCATGGGCTGGGTGCGGGCTGCGCAGGAGCTGCCGTCCGCCCGTCTCGTCTTCGACCAGATCGTCGAGCGGGCCGAAGCGGACGTCGCGTTCCGCGCCGCTCTGATCACCGACCTCGAGCATGCGCTCGCGGCCGAGGGCTACGAGCCCGATCGCCGCGTGCTCGACGAGATCCGCGCGCGTATCGTCGACCAGTAGCCGGGTCGGGCCCCGCCGGTCTGACCCCATAGAGTCCACCGAGTGGACGACGTAACGGTTCACAGCTGGGACGCCGGCAAGGCCGCGCTGCCTGCGTGGAGCCTGCCCAAGGATGCGGTCGACAGGATCGCGTTGCCCGCCCAGTGGCCTGAGCAGGTGACCCGCGAGTGGGCCCTCGGAGGCGCCACCGGGAAGGCGATCCGGGTGTGCATCCTCGACTCCGGGGTCGACGACACGCATCCGGCCGTAGGAGAGCTCGAGAGCGCCGTCGCGATCTCCGTCGGCGAGAACGAGGAAGTGATCGCCGAGGAGGACACAGAGGGGGACGTCTCCGGGCACGGCACGGCGTGTGCCGGCATCGTCCGTCGGCTCGCACCCGAGTCGCAGATCTCGAGCGTGCGCGTGCTCGGCCCCGGCTTCACCGGATCGGGGAACGTGCTGCTGGGCGGGCTGCGGTACGCGATCGAGCAAGGCTTCGACGTCATCAACATGAGCCTCTCGACGACGAAGAAGCCGTTCGCGGGGATCCTCCACGAGCTCGCCGACAACGCGTACTTCAAGCGAACCGTCCTCGTCGCCTCCGCGCACAACATGCCCGTCGAGAGCTACCCGTGGCGGTTCTCGTCCGTCATCTCGGTGGGCAGCCACGAGGAGCCCGACCCGCTCGACTACTTCTACAACCCGAGCCCACCCGTCGAGTTCTTCGGCCGCGGCGTCAACGTCGAGGTGCCGTGGCTCGGCGGCCGGATCCTCACCGTCTCGGGAAACTCGTTCGCGACGCCGCACATGAGCTCGATCTGCGCGCTCATCCTCTCGAAGCACCCGGAGCTGACGCCGTTCCAGCTCAAGAGCGTCCTCTATCTGACCGCGACGAACGTCGGAGGTGGAAAGTGACGGACAAGCCCGACCTGCGCGCGGCCGTGGCCGCCGGAGTGGTCGGCTCGGAAGAGTCGTTCCGTTCCCTGCTCGCCGCGATCGTGGAGGTCGCGCGCTCGATCTTCGGCGCGAAGGCCTCGTCAATCCTGCTGCTCGACGATGAAACGAACGAGCTCGTGTTCGAGGCCGTGGTCGGGGAAGGCGAGGACTCGCTCCTCGGCACCAGCTTTCCCGCAGGCACAGGCATCGCCGGGTGGGTGCTCGCCACCCGCACGCCGCTCGTCATCGAGGACGTCCGGGACGACCCGCGCTTCGCGCGGGACGTCGCCGAGGACACAGGCTACGTGCCCAAGGGGCTCATGGCTGCGCCCCTCCTGCACGAGGAGGGGGCACTCGGGGTGCTGTCGGTGCTCGACCGACCCGAGCAGACGCTCTTCAGCCTGCAGGAGATGGAGCTGCTCGGCCTCTTCGCGAACCAGGCGGCGATCGCGGTCGACCTGCTGCTCAAGGCGCGCAAGGCACAGGGCATCCTCACTGCTGGCGGAGGCGACCTCGAGGTCGTCGCGCGGCTCGCGACTGCGGTAGACGCGCTCGAGGACGAGCAGCGCGAGGCCGGGCTGAAGCTCCTGAACCACCTCGCGCGCACCCTGGGCTCCTGAAACTGAACGAGAAAGGCCCGGGACTTAGACCCGGGCCTTTCGAACTTCCGCAGTGCCGCCGCGCTACTCGACGGTCGGGCCCTCCATCGTGGGGCCTTCCATCGTGGGGCTCTCGATGACCGGGCCATGAGCCTCGACGTCGGGCTCGTCGTCCGTCGCCTCGAGTGTCGGAGAATCCAGCGTGGGGCTCTCCAGCGTGGGGCTGTCAGCCCAAGGGCCATGCGCCTCGACATCGTCCTCTGGGCGGGTGGTCTCGTCAGACATTCGTTGCTCCTCCTTTTCGGGCGCTCATCGCGCGGTTCTGTCGAACTAGACCGTATAGGAAGGAGAAATCTTCCCTCGCGGACTTCCTTTCAGCAAGCCACGGTGCGATGCTCACGCCGTGGGAGGGATCCCCAGGCGCTTCGCCAACTCTCTCGCCGCATTCGCGGCCGTTTGGCGGAACGCAAATCTGCGCTGGCTCGAGCTCGCGTGGACGGCCTCCATCGTCGGCCAGTACGCGTTTCTCATCGCAGTCTCGGTGTACGCGTACGGCGTGGGGGGCGAGAAGGCAGTCGGGCTCGTCTTCCTCGCACGACTCATTCCCGCTGCGTTCGTCGCGCCGTTCGCCGGCATGCTCGGCGATCGGTATCCCCGCGAACGCGTTCTCCTGTTCACCAACTTCGCGCGGATCGTGCTCGTCGGCGCCTCGGCGGTCGGCGTCCTCGTCGATGCGGATCCGTGGGTGGTCTACGGGCTCGCGATCGCCGCGACCATCGCGACCACACCGTTCCGTTCGTCGCAGGCAGCGCTGACACCGTCTCTGGCGCGCACGCCGGAGGAGTTGACGGCCGCGAACGCGGTCGCGAGCGGCGTGGAGAGCATCGCCGTCTTCGCCGGGCCCGCTCTCGCTGGCGCGCTCTTCGCGGTGGCGAGCACCGGCGTAGTCTTCCTCGTGACGGCAGCGCTCATCGTCGTGTCCTCGCTCTTCCTCGCGCTGATCCACATCGAGCACGTCGAGCGGCCCAGGCGGGAGCTCGACGCGTCGACCATCGTCGGCGAGCGTCTGGCCGGCTTCACGACGCTCGCACGCGACCGCTCGCTCGCGCTGATGATGGCCCTCCTCACAGCGCAGACCGCAATGTTCGGTGCACTGCAAGTGCTCATCGTCGTCATGGCGATCGAGATCCTCGACCTCGGAGACGGCGGTGTCGGATACCTGAATGCCGCCATCGGCGTCGGCGCGTTCCTCGGTGCGGTGGGAGCGCTCGCTCTGACCGGGGCCCGACGTCTGAGTCCCGCGTTCCTGGGAGGGCTGGTCATCACCGGGGTCCCACTCATCGCGATTGGGTTGTGGCAAGAGGTAGCGATCGCCGTTCTCGCACTGGCGCTCATGGGTATCGGGAATGCATTCGTCGACGTGGCTGGGCTCACGCTCGTGCAGCGCACGGTGCCCGACGACGTCCTCGCCCGCGTCTTCGGCGTGATCCAGATGCTGTGGATGGCGTCGATGGGCATCGGCGCAGCCCTCGCGCCCGCGCTCATCGCGTGGCTTGGGGTGGACACGGCGCTGATCGTCACCGGCGCATTCCTTCCGGCTCTCGTTCTCGTCGCCGGCGCCACGGTCGCGCGAATCGACCGGTCGGCAGAGGCGCCAGAGACCGACGAGCTTCGCATCCTCGTATCGGTTCCGATCTTCGCTCCGCTTCCGGGAGGCTCCCTCGAGACACTCGCAACGCGTCTGGTGCCGTTGCGCGTCGATGCCGGCACGATGGTGATTCGCGAAGGGGACTCGGGCGACCGCTTCTACATCGTCGCCGAGGGCGAGCTCGGAGTCTCGCAGGACGGTGCACGGCTGGCGGATCTCGTCGCCGGCGACTACTTCGGCGAGATCGCGCTGCTACGCGACACGGCGCGGACGGCGACGGTCACGGCTCGGACGGACGCCGTTCTCTACGCCCTCGACCGCGAAGACTTCCTCGCCGCGGTCACCGGCCATGCCCAGAGCGCCGAGGCCGCCGAGTCGGTGATGGCCGCGCGCCTCGCCG
>JBGSXQ010000084.1:0-2950 GCA_041751315.1 Gaiellaceae bacterium
CCTCCTCGCCGAGGATCGCGTCGTCGGGCCGCTCTCGCGCGAGCACGCGTCTCAGCTCGGCCTCGACGGAGCGATCGGCCTGCGTGACGGGCGTGAGATCGGGCTTCGTCTCGACGGCGAGCCCCGAGCGAAACGACGGGAGGGAGATCGCGTCGGCTGCGTCGGCTAGTCGGAAGGCCAGCTCGAGGTCGGCGCTCACGCTGCCGACCCTAGCGCGCTATCCGCGGGCGATCCGGAACGTCGGGCGGACGACCTTGACCGAGACCGGAGC
Source organism: Gaiellaceae bacterium (assembly GCA_041751315.1). Classification (GTDB taxonomy): domain Bacteria; phylum Actinomycetota; class Thermoleophilia; order Gaiellales; family Gaiellaceae; genus GMQP-bins7. The sequence continues at coordinate 272 of JBGSXQ010000084.1, forward strand.
CGACCAGGCCATTGCCGACGTTCCGATCTGCGCCGTGTTGAGACCGCGCACACGGTAGTACCACACACCAGGTCCGAGATTCAGCACTGACGACGTCGCGTACGTCACCGAGGAGCCGCGGGCACGCCACGGGTACCTCTTCTTCGACCACTGCACCTCGTATGCCATGGCGCCGACGACGGGCCTCCAGGCAATGAGTGGAGTCGAGTAGACGACGGGACGGCTTCCAGCCTGCGCGAGGAGCCGGCCCTTCGGCGAGAGCCCGGCCACGTACGGAGTGCCCGCGGTCGTGATCGCAGGTCGCGAGACCTTGCCGAAGCTCGCGATGCGCCCTGCCTCGCACGCGTCCTGCGGCGACTCGGCGTCGTAGTACGTGAACGCGCCGTCCTCGCTCACGAGGATCCCGACGGGCACGACCGTCCAGAAGTAGCGCGTCGAAGACGCGTCGACGTCCGGCAGGTCCACCCTCACGCGACTGTCGGAACCCGACGTCTCGCTGGCGGTGACGGGGGTGCCGTCCGCCATGTAGGTCTTGGCCGTCTCGGACTTCGCGCTGGGGAGAACGCCGGCGAGCGCGACGTCGAGCTCCTGCTGGCTCGAGGGCAGCTTGAGGGGGCCCGAGACGCGCGGTGCATATGCCGGGCCGCCGACAACCGAGCCGCGGAACACGACGTTCACGCAATCGCGATCCGTGAAGGCGTACGCGCGGAAGAGGCGGTACTCGCGTCCGTCGACCCCGATGTCGCCGCCGAACGTCAGCCCGGGCATCAGCTGATGCCTGGCTGCCTTCGAGCCGGTGCTGACGACGTCCGAGACGGCAGCGCGGATGTGGAGCTTGCCGCTCGCCCACGCGGGGTTCGGCGTCACGTACGGCGGGCTCCACGGTCCATAGGAGACTGCAGGCAGGCCGTTGGGAAGGGCTCCGACGACCTGCCGCACCGGGCGGACACGCCACCGCACGACCTGCCACCAGCTGTCCTCGAGGTGGAACGAGTACAGCTCTCGCATGTCTGCGACGTTCGTATGTGTTCGGATGACCCTGCGGATGTCGGGGTACCAGACGTCGTACGCCGTCGCGCCTTCGACCGGGCGCCAGCGGACGAGGCCAGGCTTCGCAACCTGCGGGATCGGGGTCGAGTCCCACCGCACGTTGAAGCCGAAGGGCTTGCTCCATGCCGTCGCTCCACGGGTCGTGACCGCACGAACCCGTGCGTACAACGCGTACGGCTTGCCTGTGAACCACGGCAGCACTAGGTTCACGGACGTCGCAGGGATGCGAATGGGCGCGACACGCGTCTTGATCTCGGCGCGCTCCCCCTCGCCGTCGGACTCGGAGGCATCCTCCTCCGACGCGGGCGCCGTGATCGTCACTGCTCTGCATGACTTCCCGGAGCCGGCGCCGGCGGACACGTTCGACCAGAAGACCGAGCTCCCGTCGAACGTCCGGCTCGTCGCGAGCTCGAATTCGTAACAGGCTGCGCCACGAACCGGGCTCCAGGCGAAGGCCGGTGTGCGCGAGAACGTGTGCGTCCTCACCTCGTTCGGGCGCAGCTCGAAACCGCTCAGCCCCTTGGGCGCGCCGGGCGGCGCCGCCGACGCAGAGGTGGCGACCAGCGTGCCAAGAAGGGCAATGGCGAGGAGGACGAAGCGAGCCGCACGCATCGAGTCTCATGTCGGCATTGCGGGGGTCGAGCTAAAGACCGGTGCGTTGCTTTAGTAATGCACCCGCCGTTCGTTCGGACACCACGGCAGGTGCGTCGCTGAAGCAACGCACCTGCGCCCCGTGTCAGTCCAGCTGCAAATAGAGCACAGCTACGAGCACGGTTCCCGCGAAGAGCAGCCAGAAAAGCAGGAACAGGGCCCAGCCGAAGCGCATGTTGCGGCGCGCGAGCTCTGGATCCATCACACGAGCACCGGGTCGAGCGCTGCCGCGACGAACAGCAGCGCGAGGTAGAGGAGCGAGTAGTGGAAGAGGAGCTGTGCGCGGCCGCGTGAGAGCTCACGTCGAAGCAGCACGGCGAGCACGACGAAGATCGCGCCGAGCACGGCCGCCGCAATCGTGTACAGGGGCCCGAGCCAGATCCCGACGACGACCGTGAACGCGACCATCGCGAGCGAGTAGAGGACGATCTGGCGGGCGGTCTCCCGATCGCCTCGCACGACCGGGAGCATGGGCACTCCCGCTGCGGCGTACGCGTCCTTGATCATGAGCGCGAGCGCCCAGAAGTGGGGCGGCGTCCAGAGGAAGACGATGAGGAAGAGCCACAGTGCCGGGAGCGCCAGCGATCCAGTGGCCGCGGCGTAGCCGACGAGCGGGGGCACGGCGCCTGCCGCGCCGCCGATGACGATGTTATGCGGCGTCGAGCGCTTCAGCCAGCGCGTGTACACGAGGACGTAGAAGAGGTTCCCGACGAGCGCGAGGACTGCCGTGAGCACGTTGACGGCTGACCCGAGCAGTGCGAACGAGATCGCCGAGAGGACGATCCCGAACTCCAACGCCTGCTCGGGCGAGACGCGTCCGGCTGCGACCGGGCGAGCCTCGGTTCGGCTGCCCATGAGCTTGTCGATGTCGCGGTCGAGAACGTGGTTGAGTGCCGACGCGCCGCCGCACGCGAGCGCGAGGCCGAGCATCGTCACCGCGAAGAGCCCGAGCGGTGGGACGCCCTGCGCGCCGACGAA
>JBGSXQ010000085.1:0-2211 GCA_041751315.1 Gaiellaceae bacterium
CGGTCGCCGTCGTGGTGGTCGTCGTGTCGCCGGCGCCCTCGTCGTCGCCTCCGCCGCAGCCGGCGACGGCAAGGACGAGCGCGGCGAGGGCCAGAGCGGTGCGCATCGCGTGCGATCCTATCCGCCGATGTCGAGCGTCACGCGCTGTCACTGGGCGGTCGGGGGAGACGAGTTGATGCTGGCCTACCACGACCAGGAATGGGGAACGCCGTCCCACGACGACCGCCACCTCTTCGAGATGCTCACGCTCGAAGGTGCGCAGGCAGGGCTCTCCTGGTCGACGATCCTGCGCAAGCGCGATGGCTACCGGCATGCGTTCGCCGGCTTCGATCCTGCGGTCGTGGCACGGTTCGGCGCGAAGGACGTCGAGCGCCTTCTGGCCGACCCGGGCATCGTGCGGAACCGGTCGAAGGTCGAGTCGACCGTGAACAACGCCGCGCGCGTGCTCGAGGTGCAGGACGAGCTCGGCAGTCTCGATGCCTATCTCTGGGCGTTCGTCGGCGGCGATCCGATCGTCAATCGCTGGCGCTCACTCACGGAGCTCCCCGCCGAGACCGACCTCTCGAAGCTCGTCTCGAAGGACCTGAAGCGCCGCGGCTTCCGCTTCGTCGGCCCGACGGTGATCTATGCGTTCATGCAGGCGGTGGGCATGATCGACGACCACACCGTCGACTGCTTCAAGCGCGGGTAGTCAGCGAGACCATGTCCGCGAGGTTGACGAGCTGGATGGCTGCGCGGAAGCTCGTCACCCGCGCGTCGTCGTCCTCGGCCTCCGCCGCTGCGCGCCACAGCTCTTGTGCCGTCGCGAGCAGCTCCTCGATCCGCTCGGACTCCTCGGGGTGGCCGTTCGAGCGCTCGCGCGACGCGTTGACAGCAAGCCCGATCGCTCCGATGGCGTCGCGCTGACGCAGCCAGAGCATCGGTACCGCCATCGAGATGTACTGATGGATCCGCGCGAACGTCAGCGGCTGCACGAGTGACGTCGGTCCCTTCGGCGCCGACAGCGGCTCCAGCTCCTCGCCCGCGACCATCCGGCGCGCGCTGCCGCCGAGCATGAGCCGGAGCTGCATGTCGTCGAACCCCGCGAGCTTCGCCGTCCGGATGGCGACGAGCAGCGAGTTCGGCTGGCGCCCGTACGGGTAGTCCGAGGCGTAGATCACCTGCTCCGGCGCGATCTGGCGGTACAGGTCGAGGAGATCGAGGCCACTCCAGACCGAGGTGTCGAAGAAGACTCCCTGGATACCGCCGAGACGCCCTGCGAGCCCCGCCATGTCCGCGATGCCCGCGTGCGCGACGATGAGCTGGACGCCTTCGTTGCGGCGGACGAGCGCTTCGAGATCCTCGGCGATGGGTGGAAGGCCCCGGCCGCCGTGGATGAGGATCGGCACCGCTCGCTCGACCGCGAGCGCAAAGATGGGCTGCAGGCGCTCGTCGCTGAGCGCGAAGGCCTGCGCGCGCGGGTGCAGCTTGATGCCTCGCGCACCGAGATCGAGGCAGCGTCTCGCCTCCTCGAGCGGCTGCGCGGTCAGGTCGAGGCGAACGAACGGGATCAGCCGGCCGCCGGCCCGCTCTGCGTGTGCGAGCGTCCGCCCGTTCGGAACCGTGAAGGCGGGCTCGCGGTCGTGCTCGTCGAGGCAGAACATGAACGCACCGCCGAAGCCGTAGCGCTCGAGGGTCGACGTCAGCTCGTCGTAGCCCCCGACCATCCCGTCGATGTCGTTTCCGAGATGTGTGTGCGCGTCGAAGAGGTACGCGCCTTCCGGCAGCTCGCGACGAAGCTCCTCGTCCCACGAGGCGACGACCGCTCGTGCGCGCTCGAGCGCAGTCACGAGCGCAGTGCCTTCCACACGCGAGGAGCGGTCATGGGGAGCTCGTACAAGCGTGTCCCGGCGGCCGCGGCGACGGCGTTCGCGATGGCGGCGGGCGCTCCGACGACCGGCGCCTCGCCGATTCCCTTGGCTCCGAAGGGGCCGTCGGGCGCAGGCACCTCGACGATCAACGTCTCGATCTCCGGAACGCGCTCTGCGGTCGGGATCGCGTAGTCGAGGAACGAGCCTGTGAGTAACCGGCCATCCTCGTCGTGGGCGAGCTCCTCGAAGAGCGCCCAGCCCATGCCCTGCACGGCACCGCCGCGCATCTGCCCCTGCACGAGCGCCGGATTGAGCGCGCGGCCGACGTCCTGGAAAGCTGTGTAGCGCAGCACCGTGACCT
>JBGSXQ010000086.1:0-8847 GCA_041751315.1 Gaiellaceae bacterium
ACGACGCCATCGAGGCTGCGAAGGCGCGCGGTTGCGACGTCGCCATCGTGGACACGGCGGGCCGCCTCCACACGCAGGCGAACCTCATGGCCGAGCTGGAGAAGGTGCGACGCGTGATCGAAGGTCGAATCGAGGGCGCGCCGCACGAGACCCTTCTCGTCGTCGACGCGACGACGGGCCAGAACGGCCTCCAGCAGGCGAAGCTCTTCGGCGCGACGGCGGGCGTCACCGGCGTCGCGCTGACGAAGCTCGACGGAAGCGCGCGAGGTGGCGTGGCGATCGCGATCGCCGTCGAGTTGGGCTTGCCGGTGAAACTCGTCGGCGTGGGGGAGGGCCTGGACGATCTTCGCCCGTTCGACGCAGGAGATTACGCCCGTGCGCTGATCGCGGGCTGAGCCATCTCAGATCCCTCGAACGAGGGCTGTAGGTCGTTGCACGCGGGCACGCGCCCACGTACGCTGTGCTCGACCCCTGAGCGACGCAGGGAAGGAGGACTGGGAATGGCTGTCGCGATGTACATGCACTGGCCGGGCCTGACATCCGACCAGTACGACGCCGTCATGGCGAAGCTCGGTCTCGATGCGAACCCGCCCGCAGGCGGCGTGCTGCACATGGCGACCGTCACCGACGAGGGTGTCGAGGTTTGTGACATCTGGCAGACCGAGCAGGCCTTCAACGGCTTTCTCGATCAGCGCATGCTGCCTGTCGTGAGCGAGCTCGGAATCACGGGTGAGCCCGAGATTCGGATCGTTCAGCTGCACAACCTCTATGCCGTCGATCCAGACATGCTCGATCGGATCGGCGCCGTCTCCCTTCCGGCTGCGGTCGCGAGCTGGGCGAGCTGATTGCCGCGGAGGCGCGGCCATCCGGTCGCGCCTCCGAAGCCCTAGGAGCGCGCGATGTCCGAGAAGCGTGAGACAGCGATCGGCTTCGGCCCCGTCGGCTTGGGGGGCTGGGGACTCCTCGTCATCGGCGTTCTCCTGCGGCGTCGGCTCGTGGCAATGCTCGGGCTCGCCGGCGTCGTCGCGGACGTGAGCGTCGCCGAGCTCGGCGGATTCAAGGCGAAGAACGAGTCGCGCTCGAACGCTGACTGATGGGTGTCAGCCGCCTGGGCTGATGATCGCGCGATACGTGGTCGGCCCCGGATTCGGCTCGACGACGACGCTGATCCGGGTCACCTCGAACGTCATCGTGTGCATGTCGTTGGCGTTCAAGTACTCGGCGGCCGAGAAACACGCCTCGGCAATCGCGATCCCTAGCGCACTAGGCTCCCCAGCCCGTTCGAGCTCGGGGAACGCCTGAGCCTCGCCTTCGAACGACGGAAGCGGGCGACCCGCTTGCATCCGATCAGGAGTGCTCATGAATCTCCCTTCGTCGCAGTGGCGGCAAGCCTACTCCGCTGTCGCCGAGGAGGCAACCTTGCGCGCGTCGGCAAGGACAGCGTCATCCGTGGCCTGCCGGCCCTGCATGCGGAGCTCCTCCAGAACGCCGACGCCGAGCGCCTCGACGATGTGGGGCGTGAAGTGCTCCTCGATAAGCGGCTCTGCATACTCGAGCGGCCGTGAGCCTCGAGCGGCGTCCGCCGCACCCCAGAGGCGCGCCGCCTCCTCCGGGTGACCGGTCGCGGCCGCGTACCCCCCGAGTGCGCACAGGCATTCTGCCCGGCTGCGGTCGTCGTCGAGTTCCGTATAGATGGCGAGGCTCTCGCTGAGACGGGCATGTACCAGCGTGAGATCGTCGCTCAGCAGGCCCGTCGCGCCCAGCATGCAGAGCGCAGCGGCCGTGTACAAGGCGTCGCCGAGCGTGCGCGAGAGTGCGAGCACCTCGCCGAACGCGTTGGCCGATCGATCGAAGTCTCCGGCACCGAAGGCGGCGATGCCGGCGTGGTACGTCGCGTCGACGATGAGGAGTACATCGCCATCGTTGAGTGTCCGGCGAAGCGCTAGCGCCTCCTCGGCGTACGCGAGGGCGTCATCGTGGTTCCTCTGCGTGCGCGCGATGTCGGAAAGGATTATCAGGACTCCAGATGTGGCCCTGGTGTCGTCCAGCCCACGGGCGATCTCGAGCGCCTCGTCGCACAGCGTCGCTGCTCGCTCCGCGTCGTCCCGGCGAAGCTCGATGAATCCGAGCTCAGCGAGAGCAAACACGAGCTCTCGCCCCCGTCCCTCAGCCTGGAACAAGCGCTGTGCCTCCTCGAGGAGGGGCACCGCGGCATCCCAGTCGCTCTGACCGGTGGCGAGGCGAGCAGCCGTCCACAGAGCATCTGCTCGAAGGCTGACGGAGACCTCTGCAGACATGGACAGCCCGAGCTCGAGGAGTCGCCGCGCTCCAGTCACGTGTGCGTGGGCACGCCAGAACCGCTCGAGGCTGGAGATCACTCGCAAGGCGTCGTCGGAGCGGCCCGAGGAGAGCAACCAGTCGATCGCGGCGACGATGTTGTCAAAGTCGCCCTCGAGCTGGGTGAGCCAGCTCGCTTGCTCCTCCGCGCTGGTCTTCAGGGCGAGGTCGAGGAAGCGCTCGGCATGACGCTGCCCCAGCTCTTCGAGCGTGCCGGTAGCGCGCAGCCGCTCGAGCGCGTGCTCGCGCACCGTCTCGAGCATCGATAGCCTGAGCTGGCCGTCCGTCGGTTCGCTCCGGACGAGACTCCAGCCCACGAGCGCCTCGAGATCACGCAGGTACTCCGGTCCCGCGTCGGCGACCGCGCGGACGTCCTCGAGCGAGCCGCTATCCGCGAATGCGGCGATCGCGCCGTGCAGCGCCCGCTGGCTCTCGCTCAGCCGCCCATAGCTCCAGTCGATCGCGGCGCGAAGCGTGCGCTGGCGCTCGGGTAGATCAACGGGGCCTTCCATCTCGAGCGCGAGACCCTCTCCGAGCGCGCGCAAGATCTCGGCGGGTGGCAGGACCGCAAGCCGCGCGGCGACGAGCTCGATGGCCAACGGCAAGCCGTCGAGCCGGCGGCAGATCTCGTGCACTGAGGCAAGCACGTCGTCCTGGAGGAGGATGCCGCGGGCGGCTGCGAGCTCGATGAACAGCGTGGCGGCGTCCTCGATGGAGAGCGGTTCGAGCGGAATCACGTGCTCCGTCGACAGTCGCAGCGGCGTGCGGCTCGTCGCGAGCACCTGAAGCTCGGGAGCCCGGTCGATCAGCTCGACGACGTGCGCAGCGATGCCCGCAAGGTGCTCGAGGTTGTCGAGGAAGAGCAGCGCTCCGGTGCCTGCAAGGGTGTCTGCGACAGACTCGAGCTCGCTCTGATTGCCGGACTGACGGGCGCCGAGCGCGCGCGCGATCGCGCTCGTGACGAGCTCGGGATCGGAGACAGGTGCAAGGCCGACCAGATGGACAGGCCGATCGAGAGCCGCGCGCGCGGCCACCTCGAGCGCCAGGCGGCTCTTACCTGCTCCGCCGGGTCCCGTGATCGTGACCAGGCGGACGGCAGGTTGCGCGAGGAGCTCCTCGACACGGGCGAGCGCATCGACTCGGCCGACCAGCCGGTGATGCAGCGCCGGGAGGCTCGTTGCCGTGAGCGTCTTCAGTGGCGGAAAGTCGCTTCGGAGGTTCGGCGCCACGAGCTGGAAGAGCTGGGCTGCCGAGAGCACATCCTTCAGCCGATGATGGCCCAGCGGTCGGAACGACGCGCCCGGGAGCGGTTCCGCGCCTGCCAGGTCGCGTGTCGCGTGTGAGACCACGACCTGCTCGCCGTGAGCCGCTGCGCAGATACGCGCGGCGACGACGACGTCGATGCCGACGTAGCCCTCGTCACCCAGCTCTGGCTCACCGGTGTGGAGACCGATGCGGAGCCGGTGCGCCTCGTCGGGAGGCCACGGCTCGGCTGCCAGCGAGCGCTGAATCTGCACGGCAGCTGCGATCGCGTCGCGCGCACGCGGAAATGCGAGGAAGACGCCGTCCCCCGCCCAGTCGACCTCGGCGCCTTCGTGTGCGCTCGCCGCCTCGCGGACGAGCTCACGCATCCGTGCGCGCGCCGGCCCGAAGCGGTCTCCGAGCAGGTTTAGGAGGCGCGTGGAGCCCTCGACGTCGGCGAACAGGAGCGTCACCGTTCCCGCAGGCAGCGCGTGCGGGGAGCTGTCCGATGGGTTCACGGGCCGAGTCTAGGAGCGAGGAGGCTCGGCGTACACTTCCTCGCCGTGTTCGACACTCTCTCCGACAAGCTGCAAGCGACGCTCGGTGGGCTCGGTCGCAGCGGACGGCTCGACGAGGACGCCGTCGCGAAGGCCATGCGCGAGATACGGCTCGCGCTGCTCGAGGCGGACGTCAACCTCGAGGTCGCGCGCGACTTCACGAATGTGGTCAAGGAGCGTGCTCTCGGGCAGGACGTCCTGAAGAGCCTCACGCCCGGCCAGCAGGTCGTGAAGATCGTCCACGAGGAGCTCACGGCACTCATGGGCTCGGGCGACTCGCGGCTTGCCTTCGGGCGGCCGCCGACGGTGATTCTGCTCGCAGGGCTGCAGGGCTCGGGTAAGACGACTGCGGCTGCGAAGCTCGCGTTGCTCCTGCGCCGCGACGGCAAGCGGCCAGGGCTCGTCGCCTGCGACCTGCAACGCCCGGCGGCTATCGACCAGCTCGAGCAGCTGGGCAAGCAGGTGCAGATCCCGGTCTACGCGCACGATCGGAGCGACCCCGTGCAGGCGGCTCGGCTCGGGCTCGAAGCTGCGCGCTCCGACGCCCTCGACGTCGTCGTCCTCGACACGGCGGGCCGGCTCCAGATCGACGAGGAGCTCATGGCCGAGCTCGGGCGCGTCGCCGCCGAGACGAAGCCGACGAACGTGCTCCTCGTGCTCGACGCGATGACCGGGCAGGAGGCCGTGAACGTCGCCGTCGCGTTCCAGGAACGTGTCGCTTTCGACGGGGTGATCTTGACGAAGCTCGATGGCGACGCGCGTGGAGGCGCAGCGCTATCGGTGCGCGCCGTCACCGGGCGCCCCGTGAAGCTCGTCTCGGTGGGGGAGAAGCTCGACCAGCTCGAGTACTTCCACCCCGACCGCATGGCGTCGCGGATCCTCGGGATGGGCGACGTGCTCACGCTCATCGAGAAGGCAGAGGCCGCGGTCGAGCTCGACGAGCAGGCCGAGATGGAGCAGCGCATCCGCGCGGGGGAGTTCACCTTCGACGACTTCCTCGCCAGCTACCGGATGATTCGCCGCATGGGCCCGTTGCAGGGCGTGCTCAAGATGATCCCCGGAATGGGGAAGCAGCTCCAGGGGCTCGACCTGGACGAAAAGCAGCTCGCGCGTGTCGAGGCGATCGTTCTCTCGATGACGCCACACGAGCGCCGGATGCCGCACGTCATCTCCACGCAGCGGCGCCGCCGGATCGCGGCCGGAAGCGGGACGTCGCTCGACGAGGTGAACAAGCTCATGGCCGCTCGCAAGCAGATGGCGAAGATGATGAAGCAGATGGGGAAGGGCAAGATGCCGACGCTCCCGCCCGGGGTGGGCGGGCCGAGGCGCTAGCCTTCCGGCTTCACCAACGAGAAAGGCACACACAGCACATGGCAGTGAAGATCAGATTGACGCGTGTCGGGTCGAAGAAGAACCCGATCTACCGCGTCGTCGTGGCGGACTCGCGCTCCCCGCGCGACGGCCGTTTCATCGAGATCGTCGGGCGGTACAACCCACAGACCGACCCGTCGACGATCGATCTCGACGAGGCGAAGATCCGCGACTGGATGTCGAAGGGCGCGCAGCCCACCGCTCCCGTCTCCCGGCTCATCAGGGCTGCCGGCATCGACGGCTGAGTCGGTGGCCGAGCTCCTCGAGTGGCTGGCGCGCAGGCTCGTCGACGAGCCGGACGCCGTGCGGGTCGAGACGGAGGAGCGTGAGGACGCCATCGTCTTCCATCTTCATGTCGCGCCCGACGACGTCGGCAAGGTGATCGGCAGGCAGGGCCGCCTCGCGCGGGCCCTTCGCAGCGTCGTTCGGGCAGGAGGCGCCCGTAGGGACGAGCGCTACGTTCTCGAGATTGTCGACTGAGCCAGAGCCTCTCGACGTCGTTCTCATCGGCACGGTCGGCCGTCCCCACGGAGTGGACGGAGCCTTCGTCGTCGAGCAGGCGAGCGAGGATTCGCGTCGGTTCGAGATCGGCGCCGAGATGCTGGTCGACGGCGAGAGTGCTCGCGTGACCGTCTCGCGGCAGGTCGGAGGCCGCCGGCGGGCGATCAAGCTCGACCGCCCGGTCTCACGTGGCGCCGAGCTGTTCGTACGACGCAGTCAGCTCACACCACTACCGCAGGACTCCTTCTACGTCGCCGATCTCGTCGGGCTCGCGGTGATCGACGCCGACGGGACGCGCGTCGGGAGGGTGCGAGACGTTCTTCCCGGGCCGGCGAACGACGCGCTCGAGCTCGACACGGGGCTCCTGCTGCCTCTCGTCGAGGACTGCGTCCGCGAGATCGACCTTCCCCAGCGGCGCGTCCTTCTCAATCCCGGCTTCACCGACTGACGGCTACGGTTTCGCGTCGTGCGTCTCGACGTCTTCACGCTCGTTCCGGCTGCGTTCGACTGGCCGCGCGAGCGCCGGCCGCTGGCCGCTGTCCTCGGAACGGAGCTCGAGCTACGTGTCTTCAACTACCGCGACACGACCCCGCTGACCGCGGGCCAGGTCGACGACGACCCCTACGGGGGCGGGCCTGGGATGGTTCTGCGCGTCGACGTCGTGGCAGCCGCGCTCGAAGCCGTGTACGGCGGTGCACCGCAGCATCGTGTCGTGGCGCTCTCGCCACAGGGTCGACAGCTCGACCAGCAGCTGGTGGAGGAGCTCGCCGCGGAGCCCGCTCTGACGCTGCTCTCCGCCCGCTTCGAGGGGTTCGACCAGCGCATCCTCGACCACCTCTGCACGGATGTTCTGTCGATCGGCCCGTACGTCCTCTCCGGCGGAGAGATTCCCGCGCTCGCCGTGGTGGACGCGATCGCGCGACGCCTGCCGGGCGCGCTGACCGAGGGGTCCGGCGAGGTCGAGAGCTTCTCGGCTGCGCTCGACGGCGGCCTCGAGTACCCGCACTACACGCGTCCCGCCGACTTTCGCGGGTGGGGTGTGCCGGAGATACTCCTCTCCGGTGATCACGGCCGCATCGACACGTGGCGCCGCGAGCGCGTGCGGAGCATGACGTGAGCGACACCGAAGAGCGTCGGGATGCGCCTCCTGGGCCCGACGACGATCTCGAGTGGCAGATGCCCGCCGCCTACAGGCCTCCGCCACCTCCGGCTCCGCCCTTCTCGTGGCCACCGCCACCGCCGTCCGACGGCGAGCGCAAGGGGGATCACGAGTTCCACCACCCGCTCGATCGAGTCACGGGACGGCTTCCGCGCCGCCTCCGGATCGCCGTCGACTGGATCGTGACGATCGTCGGCGCCGTCGCGATCGTCCTCGCGATCAAGGCGTGGGTCGTCAACCCGTACCGGATCCCATCGTCGTCCATGGAGTCGACGCTGCACTGCGCACGGCCGGCGCCTGGGTGCGAGTCGCGGTTCTCGGATCGCGTGCTCGCGAACCGCTTCGTCTACCACTTCCGCGATCCCCAGCGTGGCGACGTGGTCGTGTTCGAGACGCCTCCCTCCGCGAAGGCCAAGTGCGGCGCCGGGGGGACATTCGTGAAGCGGATCGTCGGGCTGCCCGGGGAGCGCGTCGGCGTCCGACTGCGTCGCGGGGCGGCTTTCATCTATATCGACGGCAAGCGGCTCGAGGAGCCGTACATCGAGAACGACCGCCGCGACATCGGTCCCGAGGAGCGATTCCGCGTGCCCGAGGGGCACTACTTCGTGATGGGCGACAACCGCTCGCAGTCATGCGACTCGCGCGTCTGGGGCTCGGTGCCCGAGGACAACCTCATCGGCAAGGTCTTCATGACCTACTGGCCGCCGCAGCGGATCTCGTTTCGCTGAGTCCCGCGCCGGGTGGTGCGTTGCTTCAGCGACGCACCCAGCCGGTCGCCAATGGGCAGGCGCTGAAACATCTCGCCGACTTCGATCCTTTCGCTAGCATTCCGCGTCGGCCTTTCGGCCCTCCTTTTCTCATGAACACGATCATCGAGACCCTCGAGCAGCGCAACATGCGCACGGACCTGCCGCAGTTCAAGGCGGGCGACACCCTGAAGGTGCACTTCAAGGTCATCGAGGGTAGTCGCCAGCGCATCCAGGTCTTCGAGGGCATCTGCATCAAGCGTCAGGGCTCGGGCTTCCGCGAGACGTTCACCGTGCGCAAGCAGTCCTTCGGTGTGGGCGTCGAGCGGACGTTCCCTCTCCACTCTCCGAAGATCGAGAAGCTCGAGGTCGCCGCGATCGGCGACGTGCGGCGCGCAAAGCTCTACTACTTGCGCAAGAGAGTGGGGAAGAAGGCGCGCGTCCGCGAGCTCCGGCAGAGCTAGCGTCTATTCTCGGCCGCGTGGCTCGATCGAGCGGCCAGCGCCTCCTCGGATTCGATCGCAAGCTCGGTGTGCGCTTCGTGGCGGGCGCCGACGAGGCGGGGCGCGGCTCTCTCGCGGGGCCGCTCGTGGTCGCCGGCGTCCTCTTCGACTACGACGCGCTGCGCGGCTCTTGCGTCAGGTCGCTCGCTGCGTTGAACGACTCGAAGCAGGTCTCCCTCGAGGAACGAGAAGTGCTGTACGAGGCCGTCGGGGCGTGCGCCTCCGCCATCAGCGTCCGCATCGTCCCTGCGGGAGCGATTGATCGCAACGGGCTCCACCGCTCCAACCTCGCCGGGCTGCGCGCAGTGCTCGCAGACCTTTATCCACCAGCCGACGCATGCCTCGTCGACGGCTTCCGTCTCGGCCCGACGGCGCCTCCGCACCGTGCGGTCGTGGACGGCGACGCTCGCAGCGCTGCGATCGCGGCGGCG
>JBGSXQ010000087.1:0-3574 GCA_041751315.1 Gaiellaceae bacterium
GGTGCTCGCCATCGCGCTGCCGGGACGGCCGCGGCTCGTCCTCGCGTCCGTGCAGGAGGCTGCGTCGCCCGTGCGAAACGCGCCAAACGAACCCACCGATTGATGCCGGCGTCTGGCCGTTGACCGAGGCGGTCTGTCGCCGTAGGATCGGTCGAACCGAAAGGAGACGGAAATGGGTGATGCCCGGCAGGTCATGGATCGCGTCACGGAAGCGGCGTTTGCGGAGGATCAGGACGCGCTGAAGAAGCTGTACGCCGCGGATGCGGTCGCCGAGACGCCCGACCAGGGAACGGTCAGCGGGCCGGAAGCTATCGCTGCATGGTTCGGGCAGTTTGCCGCTGCATTTCCAGACGCATCCTGGGAGTCGGCTCACAAGCACGAATCAGGGAACGTCGCTATCGACGAAGGGTACGTAGTCGGAACACATACGGGGCCGTTGCCGACGCCGGATGGTGGAAGCATCCCACCGACGGGAAAGAGCGTGCGGGTGCGCGGTTGCGATGCCGCGACGGTAGAAGACGGGCTGGTGAAGAGCCACCGATTCTACTTCGACCAGATGGAACTATTGGGTCAGCTCGGGCTCGCGCCCGAGGCGTAGCCGTTTCAGGTAGCAGTCGAGTTCGTTCGCGCCGATTGCGCTAGAGACGGGAGGGACGGAGGTGTGCCCACCGGCACATCGTTTTACGGCTGCGCCAGCCGACGTGCAGTGCGTCACTGAGCGTCATATGCTCGTCTACACAGATGAGCAAACGCCCCAAGGAGGAACGTCATGTGGGCTCGGGTCAGCACGTACCAGTTTCCGTCCGAGAACGTCGACGAGACGATCGATCAGTTCAACGAGGCTCTCGGCAGCCTCGCGGAGCCGGGGCTCAAGCGCGCGGAGCTGTTGGTCGACCGCCAAAGCGGCAGAGGGATGACGATCACCGTCTGGGAGAGCGAGGACGCACTACAGGCGAGCGTCGAAGCTGCCAACCGCATACGAAGCGGAGCAGCCGACGCAGCTGGTGCGTCGATCCTTGACGTGCAGCAGTACGAACTTGTCCGAGACGAGGCGTACTAGCTCGAAGCCAGGCACCGAGTGTCGGGGCGCAGGCTACTGAGGGCTGAGTCGGGCCGCGAAGAGGACTGGAGGCGCGCGCTCATAAAGCCGAATGCAGGTATTGAAGGAGGGCCGGGCCATGTCGAACGTCGTTGAGGACTCCTTTTCGGTTGTCGCGCTTTGGCGCTACCCGGTCAAGTCGATGATGGGGGAAGAGCTGAACGCCGCCGAGGTAACCGAGCGAGGAGTGCTCGGCGATCGGCCGTACGCGCTCGTCGATGCCGAGACGGGAAAGGTGGTCAGCGCGAAGGAGCCGCGCAAGTGGGCGAAGCTGTTCGAGCTCAGGGCTTCGTTCGTCGAGCCGACCGTGTCGGGGGAGAGGTTGCCGCACGTGCGGATCACTCTCCCCGACGGACGCTCGCTGACGACTGCCGAAGGCGGCCTCGACGAGGCGCTTTCGGACGTACTCGGTCGGCGAGTTGCCTTTGCCACCGCCGCCCCGGACAAGCCCAGCCTCGAGGAGTACTGGCCCGACATCGAAGGGCTTACCTACCGAGAGACGGTGACCGATGAGGCGATGCCGGAGGGGACGTTTTTTGACCTCGGCTTCGTACATGTGCTCACGACGGCGACACTCGATCGCCTCCGTGAGCTGCATGCACCCGGGCGGTACGAGATAAGACGGTTCCGCCCGAACATCGTGGTCGCTTCTGCGGGCAGCGCGGGATTCGTCGAGAACGACTGGGTGGATCGCACGCTTGAGATCGGCGAAGAGGTTCGGCTTCGGGTCACCGGCCCTTGTCCGCGCTGCGTCATGACGACCTTGCCGCAGGGGGACTTGCCCAAGGATCCGGGCATTTTGCGTACGGCAGCGCAGCACAACGATGCGAACGTGGGCGTGTACGCGTCGGTCGAGCACGGCGGAGCGGTCAGGAGGGGCGATTCGGTGAGGCTGCTCTAGCGATTCCGAGGCCTCCGTTTGCTTCTGGGCGCGGCGGTGGGCTGTGACGCCCACCGCTGGTGAACTCGAAGTGGGCGCCTGTCCCTGGCAAGGCGAAGAAGACCCCTTCCGACCCATCGTGGTCCGCGAAACGGCCGATCTGGGAGTCCGAGGCCGTCGCGGTAGAAGCCTATGACCCCCGATCCATGTTGGCCAGCCCACACGTGGCGTCGGCTTGGTCACATCCCCTCCAGAGATCGTCGGAGAATCGCATCGTAAATTTGAGTGGGCCGTGAAGGATTCGAACCTTCGACCTTGGGATTAAGAGTGCCTCTCTCGCCCAGAACCGCCGAGATAGACGGAGATGGGAGCGAGGCGGGATACAGAAATCTGTCTGGGCGCGCTCGGTGCCCTTCTGGCTGTCTGGTTGCCCCGGGGTTGCCCCAGGCTCAGTGGTGGATCCGCTGATGCCAGTGACGACACGGTCACGTCGACCGTGCGGCGCGACTACCACTGGGAGGAGCCGGGCGAGTTTTCCCACTCAATGTCGGCGAGAACGTCCCTGACGTTTCACGGTGACGAGATCGCGGTGATCGAAGAGTTCGCTGCTGAGCGCGTTGAGAGCTGACAGACTTCGCTCAAGCGACACGCGTGCGTCCCACCTCGCGAGCGATCGACTTCCTCGCACGAAGTCGTAGTTCGACCCACGCCGGACCGCGCTCCGGCGCTGTGATGGCTACGGAGGAGCTCGCGCCATGCGCTGTCGCCGAGCTCGGCCGCGCGCCGCGTCGACCCGACGATGTCCGTGAAGAGGATCGTGGCGAGGACACGTTCGGCTTCCGCGGGCTGAATCTCGCGTACCTCCTCGAGGAAGGGTGCGAGCTCTGCGATCAGTGGCACGGGATCTCCAACCGACGGGATCCGGTCCGGCCCGGGCAAGATCGCGAGCCGCGCGGTTGGGATGCGTTCCGCGTGGTAGCGGGCGGAGCGGAGCTCCTGCTCCCACGCTGCGGTCGCCAGCACGAGCGTGGGGACGCGGATGGTCGGGAGGACGTGCCGGACGTCGATCTCCCCGTTCAGCTGCGCGAACGCGCGAGCGTCGCCGGGGCTGACGCCAAGCCTGAGCACACGTGCGAACGACAACCGCTCCGCGCGACTCGCAAGCGACGGCGCGATTCGCTGGAGGAATCCGTCCCAGTAGTCGTGCTCGCCCCAGCGCCGCTCCTGCTCGCCGAACCGGTCTCGTACTCGCCGCGAGTCGGAAGCCACGGCTGATCGGCGGTGCGCACGAAGGCGCTGGCAGGATGCCAGAGCACGAGGCCGGCGACGCGATCTGGGAAGGTCGCGGCGAGGAGCAGCGCCAGCGGCGCCGTGTCGTGAACCGCGAAGACAACCGCGCGCTCCGAACCCGCGGCGTCCATGACGGCGCGGATGTCGTCCATTCGCGTCTCGAGACTTGCGACCGGACCGCCCCGATCCGAGAGGCCGGTGCCGCGCTTGTCAAAGCGAATCAGCCGGACGAACGACGCCAGGCGACGAATGAACTGGGCTTTGGCTGGCAGTTCCCAGTCGAGCTCAATGTTCGAGACGAAACC
>JBGSXQ010000088.1:0-3198 GCA_041751315.1 Gaiellaceae bacterium
CCGTCGCGACGAGTGCGACTCCGAGCGCGAGGACAAGCCACTCGACGCCGTCCAGGCGTGATGTCCACGCGACGATGCTCGGTCCGGCGTCGTCCTGCCCCGCGACGACGACGAGCGCGACGGCCGCGGCAAGCACGGAGTTCCGTGCCAGCGTGCTCCATCCCGCGGGAGCCGAGTGGAGCTGGCCGAAGCAATGGCAGTCGCGTGCCTTGCCCTGGGCCATCGCGAGCCCGATTGCGGCGCAGAAGACGAGCAGGAGCACGAGTGCCGCGCCAGCGGCCCACCACCTGGTTGCGGTGGGAAGGAGCAGCACGGCGATCGCGATCTCGGCCATCGGGATGCCACGAGCCACCGTCCCCGCGAGTTGATCCGGAACGCCGAACGCCCTCGCGGCCTCGCGTGACCCTCGCGGGTCGAGGAGCTTCGCGATACCGGCGGTCACGAAGACTGCCGCGAGCGCCACGGTCGAGACCAGCGACAAGAGATCGACCCTGTTCACTCAGGCACGCATCTCGTCTTGTCTCGGTTAGGGCGGTACCCGGTGCCGCAGCATCGCCTGCCCGCCCGATTGCCGGGCGCGCATGTCGGCTTGCACGTCGGAACGTTGAAGATCGTTCCCGTCGCCTTGTGCAGGCACCACTCGTGTTGCGCTCTCACCCGCTTGGATTCGCCTTCTCCGTGGCGACCTTCCGCTCGACGCAGCCGCGATGCGGGCATGCGTCGGCTCACCTGCCGGTTGCGCGTCTTGGCCGGGGGAGCCACGTGAACGCTCTCGATCCGCTGATGCACGACCCCAGGGCTGCCGTAGGCGTGCCCTGCATCTTGACCGCCCTGCAGTTCCACCCGGCGGGCCCGCCCTCGAGTGACGGGAACGACCCGGACACCCGCTTCGGGGCAAGTCGCAGCATCCACAGGATCGCGAACGAGCAGTCCACCCCCTTGGTGGTCACGACGTACTCGGCCTTGGAGCTGCCGAGGAGGACGTAGCGCGGTCCGCCGACGACGCCGCACTCCTTCGCAAACGCACGCTCGACTGACGCGGCTCCTGCCGCCACGAGTGCGGCCGCCAGGACGTTGAGCAGCCTCTTCACGGACAGCACCGGTTACATCCCTGCTTCTGCGCCTTGTCGTACGCGTCGGCGCCGGCCTTTGAGACGGCCGTGTAATAGATGTCCGCTGCCTGGTAGCACCGGAGCCGCGAAGGACCGATGCCAAACTCCAGCCTGCACTCCGCGCGCATCTGACTATGGAAGACGCGGTCGCACGCGCCCTTGTCCTGGCGACAGGTCGCATAACAGATGTCGTGGCCGTCGCAGGCATGCTTGAAATCCGCTCCTGCCGGGGCGTCCGGTACCTTCGGGCCGCCTTCCGGTCCGCATCCATTGGCCTTTGGCCTGAAGTTCTTCTGCTTTACGCGATCGGGGCACCACTCTGCCACTTTGATCGGGAACTTCGGCTGGATCCCGCCGACCGGCGTGCAGCACTCGAGCTTCGGGTCGTAGCAGCGCGCCTTCGGCATCTCGCGGGTGGGAGGGCAGCATCTGAATCCTGGAGGACAGCAGTTGCCAGCGCATTTGACGAACCCCGCCGGGCAATCGACACACGTCCCGTCCTTGCACTGCTGGCCAGAAGGGCAGCATTGGAAGTAGCTAAAGCCGCTGCCGTCTTTCCTGGTCGAGGGACAGGGAACTTTGGGCGGAGGACATGGGTCGATGCACTCCTGCTTGGCCGGATTCGCGCAGCCGTATCGCCGCCCGGGCGGTCCGCAACACACGGGCGGTCCGGATCCGAGATTGACGATCGTCGGGCACGCTCTGGCATCGTCGCCACAACCGTGGTTGCTCATAGACGCTCCGCGTGCGGTACGCGAGGAGATACCCGGGACGGCGATAGCGACGAGTGACGTGCCGATCATGCGTATGGCGCGCCTCCGCGGCATCGGCTCGGCGAGAGTCCGCGCGAGATCGTCGAAGAAGCGCTCTCCGCTCACGTGCTGCGAAAGCTACGGCGGCGGGGCGGGTGTTCGCACCAGGGAAACCCCTAGGTTTCGCTGCCTCGATCGATCAGGATGAGCCAGTGCTGATCGGGCGGAAGAGCGAGCTCGCTGCGCTCCAGGCGGTCGTCGACGGAGCCGCGCGCGGCGAAGGCGGCGCGCTCCTCGTCACGGGCGAGCCCGGGATCGGGAAGACGGCTCTTTTGGAAGCCGCTGCGGGGGACTCGGGGACGAGTGTCACTGTCCTGCGCGCTTCCGGCCGCGAGTCGGACGCCGCTCTTCCGTTCGCCGTGCTCGCCGAGCTGCTGCGACCGGCTGAGAGGGAGCTCGACTCGCTCCCCGGACCGCAGGCCCACGCTCTCCGGCGGGCGCTCGCACTCGAAGAGGCGAACGGTGTCGTGGACGGTCTCGCGGTCGGCGTCGCAACGCTCGGTGTGCTCGCCACACTCGCCGCACGGCGCCCGGTTCTGGCGCTCGTCGACGACCTGCAGTGGGTCGACGAGCCGTCCAGGGCGGCAATCGTCTTCGTCGCTCGTCGACTTGCTCGACTCCATATCGCAGTTCTGTGTGCAGCACGTCCCCGCGAGTGGTCCGAGGACGCAGACTTTCCGCTGCTCGGCCTCGGTGCCCTCAACACACGTGCAGCCGGCGAGCTGCTGGCGGCATCCGCTGGTCGCCCGCTCGAGCGTGGCGTCCGGCGGCGGCTGCTGGAGGTATCCGCGGGGAACCCGCTCGCGCTCGTCGAGCTCCCGACCGCGCTCTCGGATGCACAGCTCGAGGGGACGGATCCGCTGGGTGAGCCGATACCGGTGAACGGAGGGATCGAGCGCACGTTCGGCGCGCGTGTGGCTCGTCTTCCGGTGCGGTCGAGGCGAGCCTGCTCCTCGTCGCGGTCGCCGGTTCCGAAGCAGGTGCGTCGATTGCCGCCGCATTCCGATCGGAAGGACTCGTCGCCGATGATCTGGAACCGGCCGAGCTCGACCGGCTCGTGCTCGTCACGGACGAGAGCGTCGCGTTCCGGCACCCGCTGATCCGCTCCGTCGTCTACCAGGGCGACACTGCGAAAGCACGGCGAGCCGCCCATGCGCTGCTTGCCGAGGTCGAGCAGGACGTCGATCGCAAAGCCTGGCATCGTGCCGCGGCGGCTGTCGCGCCGGACGACGCCGTCGCATCCGAGCTCGACGCTGCCGCCGGGCGGGCGCTTG
>JBGSXQ010000089.1:0-6938 GCA_041751315.1 Gaiellaceae bacterium
TCGCGGCCTAGCCCGCCGCGCTCGCAGCCGCGGGGTCAGCAGCAGGTGTAGGTGCCGGGAGGAGCTGCGCCCTCTTCGGGCTCTGGCAGCTCTGCGGCTGCGAGGGCGGCGCCGTGCAGGATGTCGCGCTCGGAGACCTCGAGCTCGGTCAGGCCGTATGCGGCCATGATCTCGCGGAGGACGATGATGCCCGCGACGATCACCGGCGCTCGGCCGGGCTCGATTCCCGGAACGGTCTCGCGCCGCGCCGTACTCATCCTCGCGAGCCGGTCGAGTTGCTCCTCGACCGCCGTCAGCGATAGCAGATGGCCGTGCGTTCGCTGCGGCTCGTACTCGGGATCACCGAGATCGAGGGTCGCGAGTGTCGTGACCGTTCCGGCGACGCCGATCGCGCGCGTCGCAGCGAGGGCGGGAAACAGCGAGCGGACGTATGCCGCTGCCGCTGCGAGCTCGGGTGTGGTCGGAGGATCCGATCGCAGGAAGCGCTCGGTGAGGCGCACGCACCCGACGTCGAGGCTGGTGGCGAACGAGATGTCGCCCCGCGACGCGAGCACGAGCTCCGTGGACCCGCCGCCGATGTCCACCACGAGGACGTCGTCGAGCGCCGGCCGGCCCGCAGTCACGCCCCGGAGCATCAGCGCCGCCTCCTCCTCGCCCGTGAGAAGTCTCGTCGTGAAGTCGTAGCTCCACTCGATCTCGCCGAGGAACGCCTCGCCGTTCTCTGCGTCTCGCACGGCGCTCGTCGCGATCACGAGCGTGCGCTCGGCGCCGAGCGCCTCCAGCTCACGGCGGTAGTCGGCGAGGCAGTTCCGGACGCGGGCGATGGGGAGGGGGAGGAGACGCCGGCGTGCGTCGACTCCTTCCCCGAGCCGCGTGATCGTCAGCCTTCGCGCGACCTCCTCGAGGCCGGCGCCGTTCACGTCCGCCACGAGGAGCCGGGTCGAATTCGTCCCGAGGTCGACCGCTGCGACCCTGGTCATCGAGTGGGGAGGAAGGCTCGCAGCCAGCGTGTCCGTTGCCCGGCGGTCTCCAGGGATCCGCGCAGGACGCCCAACTGCGCTCGCGAGACGCGCAGGCGCTCCGTCGCAGCCTGCAGATCCTGGCTGGCCCGCTCGGCGTCCGCGAGCAGTTGCTCGGTGCGGGCGGATCGTTCCTCGAAGCGCTCCATCTCCGCGGAGAACGCCTTGCTTGTGCGCTTGCCGACGCGCCACAGCTCTACGCCGCGGATCACGGCGACGAAGAGCCCGACGAGCATGAGAACGAGCCCGAGGAGAATGGCGGTGATGACCACACGGACAGTCTAGAAGCCGCGCTTCAGCATCCCGAACACGCCGCGTACGACATCGCGCGTGAGCGCGCGTCCGCTCGACGAGGAGAGGAAGTCGCCGATCGCGTCCGCGCCCTTGCCGACCGCGTCGCCGGCCCCCTTCTGACGCTCCGTGGGGACCTTTGGCTTCTTGCCCGAAGCGGGCGGGTCGAGCCGCTCCGCGAGCAGCTCCCGCGCGCTCGTCGAGTCGAGCCGCGTCCCGTACTTCGCGTAGAGCGGGCTCGCCTTGGCGGCGCCGTCGACGTCATCGGCGACGCCCATACGGGCGAGCGGCGCGCGCATCCGGGTGTGGACGACGGGTGTTGGGACGCCTGACTCGTCCAGGATCGTGACGGCGGCCTCACCGATCCCGAGCTGTGTCAGAAGCTCCTCGAGGTCGTACGCCTCCGTCCTGGGGAACGTGCGAACGGTCGCCCGCAACGCCTTCGCGTCGTCGGGGGTGAACGCGCGCAACGCGTGCTGCACGCGGTTGCCGAGCTGGGCGAGAACGTCCGCGGGGATGTCTTTCGGCGTCTGCGTCACGAAGAAGACACCCACGCCCTTCGATCGGATCAGCCGGACGGTCTGCACCGTCGACTCGACGAACGCCTTGCTCGCACCGTCGAAGAGGAGGTGCGCTTCGTCCAGGAAGAAGACGAGGCGGGGCTTGTCCCGATCCCCGACCTCCGGCAGCTTCTCGAAGAGCTCCGCGACGAGCCACATGAGCACCGTCGACCACAGCTTCGGCTTGTCCTGGACGGCCGGGAGCTCGAGGCACGAGATGATCCCGCGGCCGTCGGGCGCCGTGCGGAGAAGCTCCGCGACATCGAGCTGCGGCTCGCCGAAGAGCTCGTTGCCTCCGCCCGTCTCGAGGCCCACGAGCTGACGAAGCAGGACGCCGACCGTTTGCGTCGAGACCCCACCGATGCCCTTCAGCTCGACCCGGCCGGCGTCGGAGTCGAGGAACGTGAGCAGCGCGCGCAGGTCGGAGAGATCGAGGAGGGGGAGCCCCTTCTGGTCGGCGTAGTGGAACACGAGCGCGAGGCTCTGCTCCTGGGTCGCGTTCGCGCCGAGCACCTTCGCCAGGAGTAGCGGGCCGAAGTCGGAGACGGTCGCGCGCACCGGCACCCCCGGCCCGATGCCACCCAGCGAGAGGTACTCGACCGGGAATCCGGTCGGCGTGAAGGGCTGCCCGAGCTCCGCCGAGCGCTTCTTCGCCGGGCCGTCGCTCGCTCCCGGCAGCGCGAGCCCCGAGAGGTCGCCCTTCACATCCGCGGTGAACACCGAGACCCCGGCGGCGGAGAGTTGCTCGGCGATCAGCTGCAGCGTGCGCGTTTTCCCCGTCCCGGTCGCACCGGCGATGACCCCGTGACGGTTCATCGTCGCGAGCGGAAGACGAACGGCGGCGTCTGGGAGGAGGACGTCGCCGAATTTCGCCGTCCCCAGCTCGACTGCGGCACCCTTCGTCGCGTACGCCCTCGCCACCTCGGCGCCGAACGTCGCGGCGTCTGGGGGCGTCCGCGCCATGGCGCGCGATCGTATCAGCGACTCGAATGGATCCAACTGGGGACGCCTTTGGATCCAGAAAGAGCCCTGGGACGCGCGCGTCCGCGCTTAGAGGCATACTTAGGATCCAATTTGGGTACAAGTGGACACAATCGACGGGGAGGAGCGACAAGATGGGCGCACGAGAGGCGAACGGGCGATTCACGGGAATCGAGCGGCCGTACACGCAGGACGATGTCGAGCGGATCCGCGGAC
Organism: Gaiellaceae bacterium; assembly: GCA_041751315.1. Classification (GTDB taxonomy): domain Bacteria; phylum Actinomycetota; class Thermoleophilia; order Gaiellales; family Gaiellaceae; genus GMQP-bins7. The sequence goes on from JBGSXQ010000089.1 coordinate 3,068, forward strand.
GGTTCAGAGTCGAGCACACGCTCGCGCGTCTCGGCGCGGAGCGGCTCTGGAAGCTTCTCCACTCGGAGGAGTACGTCGCGGCGCTCGGCGCGCTCACCGGCGCGCAGGCCGTGCAGATGGTGAAGGCCGGCTTGAAGTCCATCTACCTGTCCGGCTGGCAGGTCGCCGCCGATGCGAACCTCTCCGGCCACACGTACCCCGACCAGAGCCTGTACCCGGCGAACAGCGCGCCCGCGCTTGTGAAGCGCATCAATAGCGCGCTCCTGCGTGCCGACCAGATCGACTCGGCCGAGGGCAAGAATGGGACCTACTGGCTCGCGCCGATCCTCGCAGACGCGGAGGCCGGCTTCGGCGGGCCGCTCAACGCGTTCGAGTTGATGAAGGGCTTCATCGAGGCCGGCGCTGCCGGTGTCCACTTCGAGGATCAGCTCTCGTCGGAGAAGAAGTGCGGCCATCTCGGCGGCAAGGTTCTCGTCCCGACGAGCCAGTTCATCCGCACGCTCGTCTCGGCGCGCCTCGCGGCGGACGTCCTCGACGTGCCGACCGTTCTCGTCGCGCGCACGGATGCTCTCTCGGCGACGCTCCTCACGAGCGACGTCGACGAGCGCGATCGCGAGTTCACGACCGGCGAGCGCACGCCGGAGGGCTTCTTTCGCGTGGCGCCCGGCATCGAGGCGCCGATCGCACGCGCTCTCGCCTACGCGCCGTACGCGGACGTTCTCTGGTGCGAGACGTCGACGCCCGACCTGGACGAGGCGGCTCAGTTCGCCGAGGCCGTCCACGCGCAGTTCCCCGGCAAGCTCCTCGCCTACAACTGCTCGCCGTCGTTCAACTGGCGCAAGCACCTGGATGACGCGACCATCGCGTCGTTCCAGACCGATCTCGCCGCGATGGGATACAAGTTCCAGTTCGTGACCCTCGCCGGCTTCCACGCGGTCTGCAACTCCATGTTCGAGCTCGCGCGCGGCTACGAGGCGGAGGGGATGAGCGCGTACGTGCAGCTGCAGCAGGCCGAGCTCGCCAACGAGGAGCACGGGTACACCGCCACGCGCCATCAGCGCGAGGTCGGCGCCGGGTACTTCGACGCAGTGCTCGAGGCCGTCACGGGTGGCGAGAGCTCGACCCTCGCGTTGAGGGGCTCGACCGAGGAGGCCCAGTTCGAGGCGACCCCGGCGGCGTGAGCATCACCGAGGAGATCACCGTATCGGCGCCCGACGAGGCCGGCGTCCTCACGCCCGAGGCGCTCGATCTCGTCGTCGCGCTCCATCGCGAGTTCAACGGTCTCCGCGAGGAGCTCCTGATGGCACGCGCCGAGCGCCAGGAGCAAATCGCGGCGGGCGAGCTTCCCGACTTCCTCGAGTCGGCGCGCCCCGTTCGCGAGGGCGACTGGCGTGTTGCTCCCGTCCCGGCCGATCTTCAGGATCGTCGCGTCGAGATCACAGGCCCCGCGGGCGACCGCAAGATGGTCATCAACGCGCTCAACTCGGGCGCGCGCATCTACATGGCCGACTTCGAGGACGCGAACTCGCCCACGTGGGAAAACGTCCTCGGTGGTCAGCAGAACCTCACCGACGCCATCGAGCGGACGATCTCGCTCGAGCAGGGCGAGCGCCGCTACTCCCTGAACGACGAGGTCGCCGTGCTCCTCGTGCGGCCACGTGGCTGGCACCTGCAGGAGCGCCACGTCGAGGTCGACGGCAAGCACGTCTCGGCCGGTCTCTTCGACTTCGGTGTCTATCTGCACCGCAACGTGGAGCGCCTGCTCCAGCGTGGGTCGGGGCCGTACTTCTACCTCCCGAAGCTCGAGAGCCACCGTGAGGCGCGCCTCTGGAACGACGTCTTCTGCTTCGCGCAGGATCGAATCGGAATCCCACGCGGGACGATCAAGGCGACCGTCCTCATCGAGACGATCATCGCCGCGTTCGAGATGGACGAGATCCTGTACGAGCTCCGCGACCACTCGGCGGGGCTCAACGCGGGCCGCTGGGACTCCATCTTCTCGGTGATCAAGAAGTTCCGCGACCGGCCCGAGTTCGTGCTCCCCGACCGCGTGCAGGTGACGATGACGGTGCCGTTCATGCGCGCGTACACGGAGCTGCTCGTCCGCACGTGCCACCGGCGCGGCGCCCACGCGATCGGCGGCATGGCCGCGTTCATCCCGAGCCGGCGCGACCCCGAAGTGAACGAGATTGCCCTCGCGCGCGTCCACGAGGACAAGCGCCGCGAGGCCGGTGACGGCTTCGACGGCTCTTGGGTCGCGCACCCCGACCTCGTCCCGGTCGCGATGGAGGAGTTCGATGCAGTGCTCGGCGATCGTCCCAACCAGCTCGATCGGCTCCGTGACGACGTCACGACGACGGCTGCGGATCTGCTGAGTGTCGACGCGACGCCGGGAGACATCACCGAGGCCGGCGTGCGCGCGAACGTCTCCGTCGGAATCCGCTACATCGCAGCCTGGCTCCAGGGCGTGGGCGCGGCGGCGATCGACAACCTCATGGAGGATGCCGCGACCGCGGAGATCTCCCGCTCGCAGATCTGGCAGTGGCTTCGCCACGGTCGGATCGAGCGCAGCGACGTCGAGCGGATCATCGGCGAGGTCATGGCCGAGCTTCCCGACGAGCCCGCGTACGTCGAAGCGCTCGAGGTCTTCGAGAAGGTGGCCTTGCACGACGTCTTCGTCGACTTCCTCACCCTTACCGCGTACGCGCAGCTCCTCGGGGATGAGGAGGCGGCCTGATGTCGGACGGAACCAAGGCCGACGACATCGCGCTCGCGCTCGAGGAGGCGATCGTCTCGGGTGAGATCCCACCGGGCAGCACTCTTCGCCAGGAGCACCTCTCCGAGCAGTTCCAGGTGAGCAGGACGCCCGTGCGCGAGGCGTTGCGGCGGCTCGCAGCGCTGGGGCTGGTCACCTTCGAGCCGAACCGGGGAGTGCGCGTCCGGCTGCTCTCGCTCGACGAGATCCGTGAGGCGTTCATGGTTCGCGCCGAGCTCGAGAGCCTCGCGACCGAAGTGGCGACGCCGAAGATGACCGACGACGACCTCGCCGAGCTCGAGCGTGCCGAGCGGCGGTTCAGCCGTGCGACGCAGGCGCTCGTGGAGATGAGCCACGAGGGCCGCCAGGATCTCGAGATCGCCCGCGACTGGCTCCATCTCAACCACTCCTTCCACGACGTGATCTACCGCGCGGCCGACGTGCATCTCATCGAGCGCATGGCGAAGGCGGCACGGCGAACCTTTCTCGTGAAGCCCGTCTGGGCGACCGGGGCGGATCTCGACGAGCTTTTCCTCAAGAACGATCTCCAGCACCGTGCGATCCGCGACGCGATCGCGGCTCGCAGCCCGCAGGGGGCGCGGGTTCTCGCACGCGAGCACGTGCTCTCGTCGGGGCGCCTGCTCGAGGCGATCTTGGACAAGGTGTCCGCGCAGGCGCGAGAAGCGTCCGGCGTTCGTTAGATGGTTGATGCCACGATCTCGCACGTCCGGATGCGCGAGATCGTGGCATCAATCATCTAAGCTCAGGACGTCGATCCCGCCCACGAGCACGCGCTCGATCTCGAGGCCGTCTCCGAGGACGACGACATCTGCCGCAGCGCCGACGTCGATGCGGCCGGCAGCGTGCTCGCCGATCACGCGAGCTGGAACCTCGGTCGCGGCGAGAACCGCCTCTTCGATCGGTGCGCCGAGCGCATGGAGTCGACGCACGCAGTCGAGCAGGGTTGCCGTGGAGCCGGCGAGCGTGCCGTCCCCGAGCCGTCCGCCGGATAGACCCACATGATCGGAGACGAGTGCGAGCCGCCCTCGCGTCGCGCGCCAGACGAGCTGCTCCGTCTCGGGCGCGAGGTGCACGCCGTCGACGATCGCCTGCACG
>JBGSXQ010000090.1:0-2600 GCA_041751315.1 Gaiellaceae bacterium
GGCGGAGACCGTCGCGCTCGCGCGCCGAGCCCGCGCCGATCGGCCGTCCATCTATGGCGACGACACGCTCGGGTGGGCTTTGGCGCGTGCCGGCCGGTGCGAAGAGGCGCTGCCGTTCGCGCGCCGCTCGCTTCGCCTGGGAACACAGGACGCGCTCCTCTTCTTCCACCGCGGGTACGCGGAGGGCTGCGCCGGAGACCGTGCAGCGATGCGCGCGTGGTACGCGAAGGCGCTCGATCTCAATCCCGCGTTCTCGGTGCGCTGGGCACCGGTCGCTGAAGCTGCGCTCGGCAACTCGTAGCGAGCTTCGCCGTCGCCTCTCCTGGCTACCCTGAGCCAGTGACGGTACGCCGACCGCTTGCCGTTCTCGCTGGTGCCGTGGGCCTGTTCGCGTCCGGCGTGATGCTCGCGTCATGCGGGAGCGGTGACGAGTACGGGGTCGCCGCGCCGACGACCGTGTCGACCACCACGCCCGAGACGACGACCACGGCGCGAACCATCACGACCGAGCCCGATAGGCCGACGATCGTGCGAATCGTGGTCGTCGGCGGCGCGCCGAAAGGCGGGATCGTGCGCGAGAAGGTGAAGAAGGGCGACCGCGTCGTGCTCGTCGTGACGTCGGACGTGACGGATCACGTCCATCTCCACGGATACGACATCATGCGCGACGTCGCTCCCGGCAAGCCCGCACGCCTGCCATTCCGGGCGACGATTCCGGGCCGGTTCGAGGTGGAGCTCGAGAATCGCGGCGTGCCGATCGCAGACATCACCGTCGGGGCGTGACCCCGCTCGCGCACGGGATCGGCGTCGTCCGCGACCTGCCGATTCCCGCGGCGTACTTCTTCATCGGCGCCGTTGTCGTCCTCGGCGTGTCGTTCGCACTGCTGCTCGCGCTCTGGCGGCGACCGCTTCTCGAGGAGCACGCCGACGGCCGGGCGCTGCCGCAGTGGCTCGGCGCGGTCGTGCTCTCGCCCGTCGTGCGCGTCGTGCTCGGCTCCTTCTCCGTCGGCCTTCTCGGACTGACGCTCGCGACTGCGCTCGTCGGCACGACGACGGAGCTCCTCAACTTCGCGCCGACGTTCGTCTACGTGATCTTCTGGCTTGGCGTCCCGCTCCTGTCGATCCTCTTCGGGAATGTCTGGAGCGTCCTCAGCCCGTGGCGTGCGCTTGCCGACGCGGCCGTGTGGATGCTCGAGCGCGGTGGGCGTCAGGCGCGCCCCGTTCTGGAGTGGAGCGGACGTCTGGGGCGCTACCCGGCAGCAGCGGCCCTCTTCGCGTTCGTCGCACTCGAGCTCGCGCACCCGACGCCCGCCTATCCGAGGACGCTGGGCATCGCCGCTGCGCTCTACTCGTACTGGGCGCTGGCGGGGATGGCGGTGTACGGGCGCGACGCCTGGACGCGCCACGGCGAGGGGTTCGCGGTCGCGTTCGAGCTCATCTCTCGCATCGCTCCGTTTGCAGCGCGAGACGGCAGAGTCGTCGTGCGCTGGCCGTTCACGGGGCTGGCCGGTGACGAGCGGATCCGCGGAACGCTCCTCGTCGTCGCCGTACTGCTCGGCTCGACCAGCTTCGACGGGTTCAGCCGGACGAGCACGTGGCAGGACCTCACGACGGACCTTCGGGCGAACCTCGCCGACTCGTCTCAGCGCACAGTCGACCTCGCGATCACGTTCCTGAACGTCGGCGGGCTCGCGTTCTTCGTGCTCGCGGCGCTCGCGACGTACCTCGCCGCTGTCGCAGCAGCGGAGACGCTCGGCGGCATCAGGCGCTCGCTCGTGCCCGACTTCGTCCTGCCGCTCGTGCCGATTGCCGCGGCGTACCTCGCTGCCCACTACTTCACGCTCTTCCTCATCCAGGGGCAGTTCATCATCACGCTGATCTCGGATCCGTTCGGCCGCGGCTGGGATCTCCTCGGGACGTCCGACTTCGCGCCGAACCTCGCCCTCGTCACGCCGGAGACCGTTTGGTACGTGCAGGTCGCGTCACTGGTGGTTGGGCACGTCGCCGGCCTCGCGATCGCGCACGATCGCGCCGTGGCGATCTTTCGCGACCGCCGGGCTGCGCTCGAGGCACAGCTTCCCATGCTCGCGCTCATGGTCCTCTACACCCTCGGGGGCATGTGGCTGCTCACGCGTGGCTAGTCGCTCACGGCGGCACTCCGGGCCTGATCGTCGAGAGCCTCGTGGTCCTAGGCGTGCTCTCGGTGCTCGTCTGGGTGTGGCTTCGCGAACGGCGACGGGGCGACGAACCCGGCATAGAGCAGGACGGCCGCGACGGCGATGGCTGGGGCGAGCGCCCCGATACCTAGTCCCGCGAGACCGCTCCCGATCCCGGCGACCGCGATCCCCGCCAGGACGAACACGTTGCCGACCGGGCGAGAGCGGAACGTGGCCAGTGCGACAACGACGACCGCGAGCGTTCCGAGCGAGTTGCCGAGAATCGCGAGAACGCGAGCGGGCCAGAGGTCGAGCACGTCCTGCGCCTCGGGGATCTCCGTGCCGGAGAGCTCGACCTGCAACGGCGCTGCGACCGCGACGCCGAGCGCGAGCCCGGTGTAGACGAGGGCGACCGGGAACACCCAGCGCCGCCGGACGAGCAGC
>JBGSXQ010000091.1:0-2467 GCA_041751315.1 Gaiellaceae bacterium
CGCTTCGCGACCGCCTCCGGCGGAGCTGGGCGCTCTTCCTCGCCGGGCGATCCGTGCAGGGTCCCGCCGAGCGAGACGACGACCCGACACCGTTCTACGACCGCGCCCGCGCGCTCGGCCTCTACCGCCCTTGAGCGACGAAGCCGAGCCCGATTCGATCTCGGCGCGCGAGCACGGGGCCGATCTGCCGTCCGGCCCCGACTTCGTGCGCTTCGCTTCCGACCGCGAGAGCCTCACCCTCGAGGTGCAGACGGCCAAGACCGAACTCCAACGCGAGTGCCTACGGCGATCCGCAGCGTCTGGCCGAACGCCGCGGATCGCGACGGCCGAGGACCTCATAGTCCTGAAGCTGATCGCGGGACGACCGAAAGATCAGATCGACCTTCTCGGCCTCGTACGCCTCGAGGAACTCGACTGGACGTATATCGAGCGCTGGGCGGCCGAGTGGGAGGTCGTCGATCGGCTGCGGGCGCTGCGAGCCGCGGCGACTCGCGTGACCTGACGAGAGGGCCTTCGCTGCGTCCTCGCCGGGAAAGCCACGCAGTCCTGCGTCAGACTCAGGACACTAGTCCGGAGCGACCGCCGCGTGCTCGGCCAGCGTCTTCAGCGAGGCCAGGCCTTTCTCGAACTCGCCTCCCACCATCGCGTCCATGTCCGTCACGAGGGAGAAGGCCTTGCCGAGGAAGGTCTGCTCGCCTTCGAGGCGCCACGTGACGGTGGTGCCGCCGCTCGCCGGTTCCAGAGTGAAAACAGCTTGGTTCGTCGCCTCCATCGGCTCCTGGAACTCGAGGCGCATCGTCACCTCGCGATCCGGCTTCACGTCGGCGACGGTCATGCGTCCTTTCCCCGCGCGTCCCCCTTCCCAGGTGGTGGCCGCGCCCACACCGGCGTCTGGACCCTCGTAGCGGTTCTTCTGCTCTGGATCCATCGCGAAGAACGGTGACCACGCCTCGTGCGCCCGCGGGCTCTGGATGTAAGCGAAGACGAGCCCCGCCGGTGCGCCGATCGAGACCGAACGCTCGACGGCGAACGTCGGGGGTTGGAGCGCGATCGCGACGAGCAGGAGCACCACGAGCGCGGCGAGGCTGAGAGCGATCTTCTTCCACATGGCGTTGTCCTCCCGGATCGAGGGGAAGGGGCGCGGGCGCAAGCCGGCACCTGCGACTGCTAGCTCTAGACGCACGAACTCGGGCTGGATCGACAGCCTCGACCACGCCCACGAACGCCCGCCTCGCCAGGCCCCGCCGCGCCGTCGACCGACCCGGCGTCAGCCGTTCCGACGCGCGCGGCTCGGCTCTAGATGCGCCCATGACTTCGGCAACGAAACGTCGCGATTCGGTCGCTTCGGGGGAGCGTGGAAGCCGGCCGGCGGCCGCCACTGCATCGCCTTCAGCGTCTCGCCGACATGGGTCATGTTGAGCATGTCGTGGCTGTAGCAGAAGCGGCCATCGCCGGCGTAGTAGAGGATCGAGAGCCCCGGCACGAGCCACGGGCTTCCGTCGTCCCGCGACCCGAGGATCTGGTCCCATTGACTCACGAGACGACTGGCGTCCGCCATGACCCAGTTCTGCGGCGTCGACCAGCCGTGACCGGTGAGACCGGTCATCGACTCCTCGAAGAAGTGTCGGATCGCCTCCCGTCCCTCGATGCGTCCCCAGGCCGGATCGATGTAGGCGGCGTCGTCGGTAAAAAAGTCGGCCAGCAGCGACCAAGGCTTCTTCCCGAGGTCGATCTCGTCGCGCAGCGCCACGAAGCGCGCGTAGGTTGCGAGCGCCTCGGTCTCCGTCTCCGTCGCTTCAGCCATTGCGGGCTCCTCTCGCAAACTCCGGCGCGCGAGCCTAGCACCTCGAGCCTCCGGGCCTGGTGCGGATTCTGGGAGGCTCGGCCCTTCCTGGCCGGTGTAGAATAATCTGCCCACGCCGTCGGAGGCTCGCCGTGACGAATCCGATGAGCTTCCCGGAGTTCGCGTGGGCCAGCGGCGAAGAAGCTTCGGATCCCTGGGTCGAGCACGAGGGCCGGAAGGTCCGCGTCGACGAGTTGGCGCGTAGCGGTCACCTGGGTCGGCTCGAGTCGGACCTCGCGGACGTCGCGTCGCTCGGCATCCGCATCTGGCGCTATGGCATGCCCTGGCGACTCACGGAGCAAGCGCCCGGGCGCTACGACTGGGCGCTCTGGGACCGCGCGCTCGAGGCTTGCGAGCGGCATGGTCTCGAGCCCATCGTCGATCTGTGTCACTTCGGGCTTCCCGATCATCTGCCGGGCTTCGCCGACGAAAGCTGGGTCGAGAGCTTCCTGCGCTACGTCGAGGCCTTTCTCGCGCGCGACCGCACGCCGCGCTGGTTCACGCCGGTGAACGAGCCCTACACCGTTGCGCTCACGGCCGGACGCCTCGGCGTCTGGAACGACCGTCGCCGCAGCGAGGAGGACTTCGCGCGCATCCTCGCGCTGTGCGCGCTCGCCAACGTCG
>JBGSXQ010000092.1:0-1643 GCA_041751315.1 Gaiellaceae bacterium
GGTCGCGCTCGTCGTCGCCGAGACCGAGGCCGCTGCGGAAGACGGCGCCGAGGCCGTCGTCGTCGACTACGAGACGCTCGACGCCGTCGTCGACGTCGAGGCGGCGATGGAGGTCGAAGCACCGCTCGCCCGCGTCGTCGAGGAGTCGGACGACGAAGCCGGCGACCTCGAGTCGATTCACGCGGGTGTCGACCACGGCCAGGCCGACGATCCGCAGGAGGAGCTGTCGGCCAACGTGCTCGACCGCATCACGCGGGAGCGGGGCGACCTTGCCGCTGCACTCGCAGAAAGCGACGTCGTCGTCGAAGGGACGTTCCGAACGCCGTGGGTCTACCAGGCGTATCTCGAGCCGCAGGTGTGCACCGCGTGGCTCGAGCCGTCCGGCGTCCTCGTCGTGTCGACGAGCACGCAGGGCTCGTTCGTGACGCGCAACGAGCTCGCCCGTGCCTTCGACCTTCCGCTCGAACGCGTCCGCGTGATCGCCGAGCCGCTCGGAGGCGCCTTCGGAGGGAAGTTCGCGCTCGTCGAGCCCCTTGCAGCTGGGGCAGCGCTCGCGCTGAAGCGCCCGGTGCGCCTCACCCTTACTCGAGCGGAGGACTTCGCCGCGACAAATCCCGCCTCCGCACAGGTCACCCACCTCAAGGTCGGCGCGCGCGCCGACGGGACGTTCACCGGGCTCGAGGCGCGCATGATCGTCGACCGCGGGTCGAACGCGGGCTGGGGCGTCGAAGGGATCACCTCCTCGCTGGTCGTCGGCCCGTACCGGTGGGACGCATTCGACGTCCGCGCCTACGGCGTGCAGACGAACCGGTTCACCTTCGGCGCCTACCGCGCGCCCGGTGCGCCGACCGCCGCCTTCGCGCTCGAGTCGCTGCTCGACGAGCTCGCCTCGCAGCTCGACCTCGACCCGATCGAGATGCGGCTGCGCAATGCCGTCGTCGAAGGAGACATCGGCGTCAGCGGAGCCCCTTATCCCACGATTGGCGCCGTCGACGTGCTCGAGCGACTCCGTGAGCACCCGCTGTGGGCGAAGCGCGACTCGCTGCCAGAGGGCGAGGGCATCGGGATGGCCGCCGGCCACTGGCCCGGAGGGAACGAGCCTGCTGCGGCGGTCTGCCGCGTGGACTCGGACGGCACGATGACCGTCGTGACCTCGGCGGTGGACATGAGCGGCGTGAGCTCCGGCTTCGCGGTGATCGCCGCGGCCGCGTTCGGGCTCTCCCCGGACAAGGTGCGCGTCGTCACCGCCGACACGGCCTCGGGCCCGTACGCAGGAGCGAGCGGAGGCTCCAAGGTCACCTACACGGTCGGCGCCGCGGTACTCCGCGCCGCCGAGTCCGCGCGCGAGAAAGTCCTCGCAGCCGCGTCGCAGGAGCTCGAGATCGCACCGGACGACCTCGAGGTCGTGGACGGCGTCGTCCAGGCGGTCGGCGCCCCCGACCGCTCGATCACGGTCGAGGAGATCTCGAAGAAGGCCTTGCGCTTCGGGGGCCGGTACGAGCCGATCGAGGGACATGGCGGCTCCGCGCAGACGAGCGGCGCGCCGTCGGTCGCCGCGCATCTCTCACACGTCCGCGTCGACCGCGAGACGGGTGAGGTCACGCTGCTACGCCACGTCATCGCGCAGGACGTCGGCCGCGCGC
>JBGSXQ010000093.1:0-3620 GCA_041751315.1 Gaiellaceae bacterium
CCGCCCTCGAACGTGCGCTGGCCGCTCGTAGGTCGCGCGACCGCTGACGCCAACTCTCGCCGGATTTGGCCGGGCACGATCCGGGCTCACGGACGCATGCGAAACAGGCGCTTTTCGGCGGCGAGGTGCGGCGCCCAGTCCAGGCGGGTCGCTCGTGCGAAGCGCAGGTACGCGCGGAGCGCATCGCGCATCGCGTCGACGAAGCCCTCCGTACGACGGGGCGAGAAGGCGTCCTCCCACCAGAGGCCGACAACGTGCACCTTTCCCGATGCGCGGTCGATGCGCGGCTCGATCCGGCCGACGAGACGATCGCGAAAGAGCATCGGAAGCACGTACCAGCCCCAGCGACGCTTGGCCGGCGGGAGGAAGAGCTCCCACACGTAGTCGAAGCCGAAGAGCATTCCCAAGAGGGGCCGGTCCCAGACCAGCGGATCGAACGGTGGAAGGAAGGCGACGGTAGGGGGCGGCTCCGGCGGATCCGCGAGGAGCGCGACCTCGTCCGCGAGCACCAAGCGCTTCCCCCGTACACCCTCGACGTCGGCGTGGACGAGCTCGCCCTGCGCGACGAGCTGCTCGCGCAACGCCGTCCTGCCCGGATGGCCGGGCAACCTCGGATCCGGCTTGGCCGGGCCGATGCCGCTGAAGATGTCTCCGCTCCCGCTTGCGCCGAGGAGGCCGTGCGCGCGGTACCGCGAGAGGAGTCGGTAGCGGGTCTGCTCCTCGAGCGGGATCTCGCGAGCGAGCAGGTGGGCTGGGAGCAGCCGCTCGAGGAGGTCGTAGTAGCGGCGATTGCCGTCGCGCCGCGCGAGGCCGAGGACGCCCGTGACGGTGGACGCCTCGAGCACTGCGCGGACGGTGTTCGTCGGGAGCCCGAACCAGTCGATCGTCGCGCCCTTCGCGCGCTCGAAGTCGAGCGCCGACAGCGGTCCCTCGGCGCGGATCCGCTCGACCACCCGCTCCGCCACCTCGGCGTTCTCGGCGAGGACTTGCGCGCCGGCCTTTCGCCAGGTTCCGCGAAACCAGGGGAACGCGCTCGCCGGGATGAGGGAAAGCCCCTTGTTGTGTGCCTCGAAGATCTCGCGGCGCTCGTAGAGCTCGTCGCACCAGGCAGGCTCGTAGTCGGCGACGCGCGCGTGCAGCACGAGATCGTGCGTCCGCCCGGCGACCGCGAGTGGGTCGAACTGGATCGATCCCAGCCGCCTGAAGACCTCGAGAACGGCATCCACCCCTCCCTCCAGGGAGCGCGCGGGTGCGATCGCGTGCCTGGCGACGAGAAAGCGACGCGCCGTCTCGGCAGCAACCCTCACTGAGTGGGACGCTATCCCGTGCAGGCCCTTCCGGAGAGGGGCGGGCTGAGCGCGGACGCGTGCGGATGATCACGGGCGGCCAACGTCGAAGACGACGAGCGTCCTCGTCGCCGCTCGGTCGTGTCGGGCACGGCTGTAGCGTGCGCGGGTGGCCGAGCGTCTGGAAGCCTTCGTCGCAGCCTGATGGTCACACCCGACCCACACGTCTTTCTCGAGACCGAGCAGCTGGTGCTGAGACGGTTCACCGAGAACGACGTCGACCTCCTCGTCGAGCTCGACAGCGATCCGGAGGTGATGCATTTCATCACCGGCGGACGGCCCACCCCGCGCTCCGAGATCGAGGACGAGGTCTTGCCCGCATTCCTCGGGTACTACGAGCGCTTTGCTGGATACGGCTTCTGGGCGGCGATCGAGAGATCGACCGGCGCATTCGTCGGGTGGTTCCACTTCCGGCCCGCAAGAGACGCACCTCCCGGCGAGGTCGAGCTCGGCTACCGACTCCGCACGTCCGCGTGGGGGAAGGGGTATGCGACCGAGGGCTCGCGTGCGCTCGTCGACAAGGGCTTCGCCGAGCACGGCGTGCAGCGCGTCGTCGCGTTCACGATGGTCGTCAACGTCGCGTCACGCCGTGTCATGGAGAAGGCCGGTCTGCGCTACGTGCGGACGTTCCACGCGCCCTGGCCCGACAAGATCGAGGGCGACGAGAAGGGCGACGTCGAGTACGCGCTGCTCAGGTCCCAGTGGGAGGAGCAAGGAACCTGGCTCGACAACGACGCGAACCGATGAGTCTCACGCAGTACTACACGGCGACGAGCCTGGACGGGTTCATCGCCGACGAGCACCACTCGCTCGACTGGCTGTTCACGCGCGATCAGGATCGCGAAGGGCCGCTCAACTACGCGGACTTCATCGCCGGCGTCGGCGCTCTCGCAATGGGGGCGACCACCTATGAGTGGATCCTCGAGCACGAGTTCTCGGAAAAGCCGCGCGAGGAGTGGCGCTGGCCGTACGAGATCCCGGGATGGGTGTTCACGCACCGTGAGCCTGCAACGGTGCCCGGCGCGCCGATCACGTTCACGAGCGCCGAAGTCACGGACGTACACGCCGAGATGGTTCAGGCCGCTGGAGGGAAGAACGTATGGATCGTCGGCGGCGGCGACCTCGCGGGCCAGTTCGCGGATGCGCGCCTGCTCGACGAGGTGATCGTGTACGTCGCCCCGGTCGTGCTCGGTGCAGGCGCCCCGCTTCTGCCCCGCCGGCACGAGCTCCGGCTCGAAGAGCTCCACCGAAACCGTGACTTCGCCTGCGCGCTATGCGGTCGTCTATCCGACGACTTAGCGCCAGTCGATCGAGACGACGTCGATGGGATCCGCGACGCCCTTCATCGTCTCGACTCGCTTGCCCGACACGCGGAAAGCAGTCTCCATGCCGTCGAGCGTCTCGGCGCTGACGAGGATCTCTCCTGCGCTTGCCGCCGCGCCGACCCGCGCCGCCACGTGCACGCCCTGCCCGCCGTAGTCGGTGGAGTCGGATGCGGTCCGGAAGCCCTCGCCCGCGTGCGCGCCAATACGGACGTCCGGCGCGAAGATCTCGGCGGCGAACATGCGCTGGATCCCGACGGCCGCCTCGATTGCGGCCTTCGAGCTCTCGAAGGACGCGAAGAACCCGTCGCCGGTGTGCTTCACGACCTCGCCGCCGGCGTCCGCGATACAGCCTCCGACGATCTCGTCGTGGCGTGCGAGGAGGCGCTTCCACTTGTCGTCGCCCAGCGTCTCGAGAAGCTTGGTCGAGTCGACGATGTCCGTGAAGAGGAAGGTGCGGCGCGTTCCGACCGTTCCGAGAAGCTCCTTGATCCGCGCCTCCTCCGGACGCGCGCCGAGCCGTTCGAAGGTCCCGAGCGCTCCTTCGAGCTCGGCGGCGCCCGCGTGCTCGTCCCCGTTCCGGCGATACGCCGTGCCGAGGAGCATGCGGGCACGAGCGGTCTCGTAGGGGGCGCCGACCCGCTGCCACTCGTCGCGCGCCCGCCGAAGCGCGGCGATCGCGGCGTCCCAGTCTCTCTCGGCGAGATGGATCTGACCACGCGCGAAGTGGATCGTCGCGTCGAAGGCGGCGGCCCGACGACCGCCGATCTTGTACGAGTCGACGATGTGCTCAGCCTCGTCGGCGGCCGCGCGCGCCGTCTTGACGTCGCCTGCCGCTATCGCGATCTCGACCTGCGCGGGGAGCCTGCGCAGCCGTGCGATCGGATCCTCGGCCTCCCGAAGCGTCCCGGTGATCCCGGCGGCGGCGGCGGCCACCTTTCCTTCCGCCAGG
>JBGSXQ010000094.1:0-13604 GCA_041751315.1 Gaiellaceae bacterium
GGAGCAACGCGTCGACGCCGCGCTCGGGCTCTCGGCGTGGCACCCAGGCCGCGAGCGCCATCCCGGCGAGCCCGAACGCGATCGCGCCGTAGGTCGCATAGGCCCACACGATCTCCTCCGACATGAGCCAGGCGGATGCGATGCCGGCGAGCACGGCCCCGAGGACACCGCTCAGCCGCAGGGCGATTGCGAAGAGCGAGAAGACGATCAGGAGGCGATAGACAAGCCCGATCGCGCGCTCCGTCGCCACGCTCTCGCCGGCGATCGAGAACGCGCCGGCGACGAGCCACGGGTTGCCAGGCCCGTAGAACGTAAGGAAGTCACGGTGCGGGATCGCGCCGTCGAGCACCTCCGACGCGTATGCGACCGCGGCGCCCTCGTCCATCTGATGTCCCACGCCCGTCGTCGAGGGCAGAAGCACGGCCAGAGCCACGAAGGTGACGAGTGTGACCGCTCCGATGACGACTCCGCGGCGAGCCGTCACGCGCGCGGATTCTCGGACGACGACTCCCGGGCGTCGAGCCGAGGACCGCTGCGACGCGCGTAGTCGCCGCGACTCAGGTGCCGCTCGAGCAACACGTACAGCACGATGAAGGCGTAGCGGCTTCCCATCTCCTGCAGCGAGAGCTTCGACTCCCCGTCCTTCCGGTTTCGCCACGAGATCGGGACGATCTTGTACGAGTGCCCGCGCACGACCGCCTTCAGCGGGATCTCGACCGTGAGGTTGAAGTGGTTCGACAGGAGCGGCTGCACGGTCTCGATCACCTCGCGCCGATACGCCTTGAACGCGTTCGTCGTGTCGTTGTAACCGTGCCTGAAGAGGACGCGAATCCCCGTGTTGACGATGCGGTTGAGCGCGAGCTTCAGCCTCGGATAGTCGTAGACGCGCGCGCCTCGGACGAAGCGCGATCCAAAGGCGCAGTCGTATCCGGCGGCGAGTAGCTCCAGGTAGCGCACGAGATCCTCGGGATCGTCGGACCCGTCCGCCATCACGATCGCAACAGCGTCGCCGCGGAAGAGGTCGAGGCCGGCGCGCACGGCCAATCCGAAGCCTCGGGGGTTGTGAGACCGGTGGTAGCGCACTCTCCCGTTCCCGGCGGCGACGCCGCGAACGACCGCCTCGGTGTCGTCGCTGCTCGCGTCGTCGACGACGAGGATCTCGTAGTCACCGCCTACACGGTCGAGAACCGCGGCGATGCCCTCGAGGGTGTCCCCGACCGAGCCCGCCTCGTTGTGGGCGGGCACGACGACGCTCAGCGCGACTCGGTCGGCCGTCATGGTTCGATCGTAAACGGCACCCCGGCGCTACCCCCAGGGCCGGGCATCCGCCGTGATCTCCCCGTCGGCGCCGCGCGGGACGAGCCCACACGCGATGAGGCGCACGGGCATGACGGCCGAGTCGATCACGAGGTTCCAGCGCCGATCGTCGCCGATATGGGGCACCAACACGTCGAGCGCAACACCTCGCTCGAAGCGCGCGAAGATTCGCCGCGCGGGGCCGCCTGGGCGGCTGAGGAATACTCGGGCCTCGACATCGCTTGCGGCCGTCACGCGGACCCGCGCCAGAGAGGGCAAGGACAGGATCGAGAGCGGTGTATCGGGGGCGACGCTCGCAGCGACGCACCCCCCACTCTGCGGGATCGTGCCCTCTCCCGCACGGATCTCCACGCGTTGCCCGACCGCCCGAGATCTCGCCGGTTCGACGCGAAATGCGTTTCCCACCAGGTTGAGGCGCGCTTCTTCCAGCGCCTCCGCGTCGAGAGGAACGGCCAGACCCGCGAACCAGCGGTCGCGTAGCGGAGAGCCGTGACGCCGCACGATCCGCTCGAGCTCGGCGACGGACGGCATCCAGCCCCGTGGAGCGACCCGATCGACCCACGGCTCCGTGCCTGACTCGAGCGCGACCGCGACGAAAGCCCGGGTGTCTTCGGCCCTCTCCTGGAATGCCGCGCGCTCGTCGAAGAGCGCGCCGACGTTCGCAACGGTCACCGCAGCGAGAATCAGTCCCAGCACCGCCGGAGCGACGACCCCACGACGAGCTCGTGAACCGGACGGCGTGGGCCACTCGGCCAGGAGATCGACGACGGCAAGGGCGAGCAGGAACGCTGCGACGTAGACGAAGCGACTCGACGTCGCGTGGTCGTACCCGGGATCTGCTTCGACGCGCACGAACCCGATCGCGACGTACATCGTCCCGAGCCCGATCAGACACGCACCTGCAAGCGCCTGCCGCCTTCCGCGTGCGAACCGCAGCACGACGACCGCGCACAGCGTGAGGAGGAGGCCGAGCGCCCAGACGTGTCCGTCGGGGAGATGCTCGAGGCCGCTGGCGGTCTCGGAGGCGTGGACGACGCCCCGGACGGCGAAGCGAAGGACGGATCCTTCGAGGAAGACCCGACCATCACCGACCGAGTCGCCACCGAGGATCAAGAGCCAGGCGGCGTATGCGCCGAGCGGCGGCAGCACGGCGACGGTTCTCAGACGAAGGCGTGGATCGAGGAGCGATCGGACTCCCACGACCACGACGAAGAAGAGACCCATTCCCGACGATGCAAGCGAGGCGGTGAGCAGGATCGATGCGACTACCGCGCCGCGCCCGTTCCAGCGCTCGATGAAGAACAGGGCCCAGAGCCCGAACAGAACGGAGCCTACGAACCCCGTCTGGAATGCCCAGAAGAGATTCTCGGCCCCGGAGCCCAGGAGGAGCAACGGGATGGAGCACAAGGTGGCGACGAGCGGGCCGAGCCGAGCTCGTACGAGGGCGTATGCCGCTGCGACGGCGCCGAGATGAAGGACGACGACCTGGGCGAGGTACGGGAGGTACGAGTCGAGACCCACGATGCGGAACGTCGCCCTGTACAGCGACAGGGGAAAGGTCGACCAGTGCTGGTTGACCGGCCGGAGGTAGTCGAGCAGCCCTCCGTCGAACGTGATCGATCTCCACTCGTCGTGCCAGAAGGTCAGGGAGCGCCCGAGGTACAGGAGGAGGATCCCGCTCGCGAGCGCGATGGCAACGAACGGCAGATCTGAGCGACTCGGGCGCGGGAACGGCCGGTCAGCTCCGCGCGGCATGGCGGCCATGCACGGAGGGTAGGACGGCCCGGCCGCGTTCGGCCTACCGAGACAGGCGGGTCTCACCCAGCCAGCCGGCCTGCGTCAGCCGCGCCCGCGTCGAGCCTGATGTCGACCACGTGCAGCTCGACGAGAGCGCGGCTAGTGGCGAGCGAATAAGCCTCGGCCCCTGGACAACCCTTCCACGCCCGCTGTGTTGGCACCTAGCTCGGCGCGGTATATGTCCGGGGCCGATTCGTGCTCCAGTCGGCTTCTCGCCCTGCAGGGCGTCGCAGCGTTGACGTCGTATCCGCGTTGGCGAAGACCTTGTTGCACATGTCGTCAATGCCGTGCACGTCCCATGCGCGACAGTCGGGTGTGAGGTGATTGCTCCGGCCGACGGGCCCGCTCGAGCCGGTCACGAGCTCCGACCGTCACTTGTCCCGGGCGCAACGCTCGTAGAGCGCATACGTGCCTCGTTGGAACCGCACGCAGAACTCTTCGCGCACGACCCCATTCGGCTTGGCTGAACCGCGCTCTCTCGAGGCATTCGGCTCGTCCCAGTCATCCCACTCGTTCGTGAGGATGAGCCAGTCGGCGCCTCGGAGGTCGTCGGCGAGACCTGAATTCTCCCGATTCGCGGTTCCTGGGATCATCTCCATGTAATACGAGGCCGGCTCGAGTTCTCGAAGCAGGAAGTACACGTACGTCGGACCGTAGTTCGTACGGCGAAGATCCTGTGGGCCGACGAAGAGCAAGTCTCCGGGACGCGCGAGTTCCCTCGCGCGAGCCACCACGGAGCGCTCTGCCATCGCCCTCGTTCCGAAGCCCTGGTACCCATCGCGGAACGCCCGGGCGTCACGCGCTCGGTCGAGTGTGAAGTCACCGAAGACAAGGACGGCACCGATAGTTATCGCGGCGACGACGGTCGACGCCATAGCGGGCACGCCCGCGCGTGCACCCGACGAACGACCGCACACGAGTGCAAGTGCCGGAAGGAGGCACACCGGGACGAGGGCAACCGGACGGATATGGTGTGCGTCGGCCCGAAACAGCCCGTACGGCAGCAGTCCGAGAACGAGTAGGCCGGCGCCGACGAGAAGGCGCGGCACGACGTCATCCGGCGCGCGTCGCCAAAGGGCCGCGCCCACCGCGAGCATGATCGTTGTGACGAGAACCGCCAGGCTCAGCAGGACTCCCGGAAATGTCCACAGCGTCGGAATCGGGAGCTCCCTCCCGTCGCTGACCACCATCAGGTCACGCACTACGCGGCCGATGCGGTCGGAACCGACGATCGCACCATGCACGGCGTAGACGGACAACATCACGCCGAGCCCTCCGGCGAAGGCGAGCCGTCCACGCGTACGCATCAGGGCCAGCAACGGGAGCGCTGCGAGGAGCACTGGGACGACGAAGTCGAAGCGCACAAGCACCGCAGCCCCGCATAGAGCGCCGCCCACCACGTTGGCCGCGGTCTGCCACCTCGAGTGCGCCTCGGTGGCGAACGCCGTCAAGGCGAGACCGAGCAGGCCGAAGGCGAGCGCGCCGTACGTCGCATACGCCCATACTTGCTCTGCGCCGAGCATCGCAATGGCAAGGAGAGCCGCCAGCAGCGCCGCCCCCAAACCGGCAATTCGATAGCTCAACAAGAACAGAGCGAGCACTAGGAGCAACCGGTAGGCGAGCCCGACCGCCCTCTCCACTCCCACGCTCTCCCCGACTAGCGCAAAGGCAGCTGCGACAATCCAGATGTTCCCGGGTCCGTAAACGGTCAGGAAGTCGCGGTGGGGCACGGCGCCGTCCAGGACTCGGGCGGCGTAGGCAACGACCACGCCCTCGTCCATCGGACTGACATCTCCCCGCGTTGACGGCAGGAGGTAGATGAGGGCGAGACTTAGTGCCGCGATGGCCGACGCAGCGACCATCACGTACCGGTTCACGGCTTGGCAGTGCCTCGGCTCAGCCGATGTCGGCGCTGACTCTCGCGTGCCGTGAGCAGTCGTCGCGACTCACGTAGCCCTGGAACAGAATGGAGAGGACGATGGAGGCATAACGGCTCCCCATCTCCGTGCGTGTTCCGATGCCACCGGGCTCCAGAACGTAGCGATCCCCAGGCAATGCGTGCCGGTGCCATTACGCAGAGTCTTGCGGGCAGGCGGTCTGAACTGCGCGGCAGGTCCAGCACTCCCCGAAGCGTAAGCCCGCTCGGTCTCACTCGACCTACCGGGATAGGCGGACTAGCTGGGCGGCCGGCCGGCTTCGCTTGCCTCCCGAACCCCACAGACTCAAGGATCGCACGCCACGACGAATGGTTCGCTGAGCCGACGGCGCTGCGCGTACCCCACTCGGGCAGTGCCGCGACGCTCTCCCAGCGTCGGGCCGTGCCGACTCGGACCGCGTAAGCACACACGCGACGTCGGCGCTCGTAATCAACGACATCGGCGCCGATCAAGCGGGTCACGCCGTCACGTCCGAGTTCACGCCGTCACGCACCGCATCCTCTCTGAACCCGCGCGGGTCGCCGGAGGCGGACGCCGACGACGAGCAGGTCGATGAGCGCCCTGGCCATGCCGCGCACGTCAAGCCGCGAGCCCGAGACGTCACGCCATTCGCGCAGCGGCATCTCCTCGAAGGCCGCGAGGGGAACGGGCGGCGCCGTGTCCGTCCCGCGAAGCAGTCTCCCGATCAGCTCTACGTCGAACGCCCACGACGAGCGGAAGGGGACGCCGATCGCCTCCTGGAGCGCCGGGGATGTCCGAAACGCCTTGGCGCCGCACTGTGTGTCGTAAACGGGGATGCGTAGGGACAGCGCCGCGAGCGTCGCGAAGATCCGGCCGAGGTAGTGGCGCCATGACCGCCGCTGGATGCGCCGCCCGAGCAGGAGGACGCGCGCTGCGAGCACGAACTCGAGATCGTCCCTGTCCTCGAGTAGATCGACCAGACGGAGGAGTTCGGCGGGCGGAGTCGCCAGGTCGGCATCGTAGTAGCCGACGATTGGCGCAGCTCGCACGCCACGCAAGAGCCCCTGACGTACGGCCTCCGCCTTCCCGACGTTGAGTGGAAGACGCAGGACGTCGACTTCGCCCCGCCGGCTCGCCAGACGCTCGAGCGCGGCATACGTCCCGTCAGTCGACCCGTCGTCCACGAACAGAAGGCGCAGGCGACCCGACTCGACGAGCGACTCGAAGAGCGCGAGGTCGAGCCGGCGCTCCTCGTTGTGGCACGGAACAACGATCAGCGGCGCGGCAGCCATCGTTCGCGCGCTCACGGCAGCCGGCACAGCGCCCAGTAGCTCAGGCCGGGAAGTGCATGCCCTCGTCCGCTCGCCCATAGTGCCAGGCTCGCGTCGGCTTCGAGAGCACGGCTGAAGAGGCCAGTCTTCACGCGCCCGCCCCTCCACTGGCCGATGCCCCCAGCGGATCCGCTAGGCCGCCTAACCTTCTCGACGAGAGCCTGCGCCGCGCGAGCCGGCAGGAGCGACAGGAACAGTCCGCCGCTCGTGACGATGCGCAGTCCGGCATTCTCGAGCACACGCGCGCACCCTCCCGGAGCGTAGCGTCGGAAGTGTCCCAGCATCTCGTCGTGGGCCAAGAAGAGCGCCCGATGCGCGGGGACCGAAATCACTACGAATCCGTCCTTATGCAGCACGTTGTCGACCAAAGAACGGAGAAACGTGACATCGTCCTCGACATGCTCGAGCACGTCCAGCAGTAGGACGCGATCGAACGTTCCAGCCGGTCGCCTCGACACGAACTCGATGCCTGGCGCGCCGGAACCGAGCTCTACGATGTCCTCCGGCGTGTAGTTCACGTCCCAGCACGTGATCGACGCACCCCCTGGAACCCTGCTCCGGAGCTGAACCGCGAACCAGCCGTCACCTGCGCCGGCGTCCAGCCACGCCGCCTCCTCACTCAGCAGCCCATGGCGTTTCATGAGCCGAACGAAGAAGTCGGCCCGCGCGCGCTCCCACGGGTGGCGTGCACGCGACGCACCTCGCTCAACGAGATCCATGGGTCGTACTATGGCGCGGCAGCACGACGAGGCACCCGCACGCAGGCCGTCACCCGTGGCGCGCGGTTTTTGAGTTGGCCCGCGTTTTCGCAGCGACGACGTCGCGTGGAACGAAACCCATCAGCGCTCGCGCGGGCGCAGGTCGACCGGACTTTGTTAGCCCGACACGCCGCGGCGCCGCGCTCAGCCGCGGGCTGACCGGTTCAGGCCGCGACCGCGCCGCGCAGGAAATCGACGATCTGTCCCGTCGTCGCGCCCGGGCCGAAGACCTCCGCGACACCGTTCGCCTTGAGCTCGTCCGCGTCGTCCGGCGGGATCGTCCCTCCCACGACGACGAGCACGTTTTCGGCGCCGTTCGCGCGTAGCCCGTCGACGATTCGGGGTACCAGGGTCATGTGGGCACCCGAGAGAATCGACACGCCGACGGCATCCGCGTCCTCCTGGATCGCGGTCTCGACGATCTGCTCGGGAGTCTGGTGGAGGCCCGTGTAGATGACCTCCATGCCCGCATCTCGCAACGCGCGGGCGATGATCTTGGCGCCGCGATCGTGACCGTCGAGACCAGGCTTCGCGATCACGACTCGTATCGTCCCGGGCACATCGGCAGAATACCGCGGTGCGCCTGACCGTCATCGGCTCGTCGCCGGCATGGCCGAACCCCGGGAGCGCACACTCCGGCTACATGCTCCAGTCGGACGGGAGCCGAATCCTGCTCGATTGTGGGCCGGGCGTCCTCGGGCGCCTGCGCGAGCACGCCGAGTGGCCGGACGTCGATGCGATCGCGATCACGCACTTCCACCTCGACCACTGGGGCGACCTCGTGCCCTGGGTCTGGGGCAGCTTCTACCTCGCCTCGAGGAGGCCCGTCTCGCGTCCGGCTCTCTGGGTTCAGCCCGGAGGCGCCGAATTCCTCGCAGGCCTTGGAGAGCGGCTGGGCTTCCCCGACATGTTCGAGCGCACGTTCGAGCTTGCGGAGTACGCGCCCGACACGCCGTTCGCGATCGGACAGCTGACGGTCACGCCGACCCGGGTCCCGCACTACACGCTCGAGACGTACGCGTTCCGCGTCCAGGCGAACGGCACGGTGCTCACGTACTCGGGAGACTCGGCACCTTCCGAGGAGCTTGTGGAAGCGGCGCGAGACGCCGATTTGTTCGTCTGTGAAGCGACCCTGCTACGAGGTGAGCTGGACGGAGAGCCGCGCGGGCACCTCTCGCTCGACGAAGCCGTCGAGGCGTTCGAGGCATCGGGCGCGAAGCGACTCCTCGTCACCCACCGACCCCGCGAGCTCCCGACGCCACACACATTCGAGCTCGCGTACGACGGCCTCGAAGTCGAGGTCTAGATGACACGCGGTCGGGTGCTGCTGGCACTCGGCGGTGTCGCGATCAGCGCGTTCTTCCTCTGGCTCGCGATCCGCGACGCGGACGCGTCCGAGGTCAAAGCAGCGCTCGACGACGCCCAGGTCGAGTTCGTCCTGCTCGCAGTCGTCGTGTTCGGCTTCGGGTACCTCTTCCAGGCGCTGCGCTGGCGGAAGATCGCGAACACGCCGCGCCCGGGCATTCGCAGGTTCTACGAGATGGTGCTCGGCGGTCTTGCCTGCAACAACGTCCTGCCCGTACGCATCGGCGAGCTCGTACGCGCGGGGTGGCTGAGCCGAGAGGCACCCATGCCAGGCGGGCGCGCGCTCGGAACCGTTGCGCTCGATCGCGTCTGCGACATCGTCGCGCTCGTCGTGTTCCTTGTGATCGGCCTGCAGGCGGCTCCCACGCCGGACTGGCTTCGCCGGATCGTCGTCGGCGCGCTGCTGGCGGTCGTCGTGCTGGCCGCCGCGCTCGTATTCGCCCGGCTGTACACACGCTCGCGGGAACGAGATCGTCGGTTGCGCGGCCGGATCCGCAGAATCGCTCGCGACACGATCGACATGCTCGGCGAGCCGATCGGCCGCCGGCGCGCGGCTATCTGGATGGGGCTGAGCTTCGTCACCTGGACGCTCGGGAGCGTCGCCGTGCTCCTTGTCGGTCGTTCGGTGGGAATCGACCTCTCTCCGCTCGAGTCGATCTTCGTGGCCTCGGCCCTCGCTCTCGGCGTCGCCATCCCTTCGTCGCCTGGTTACGTGGGCACGTATCAGTGGCTCGGCGTCGCGTCCCTCGGGCTTCTCGACGTGCCGGTGAACGATGCCCTCGCGTTCGCGATTCTCATGCAGGCGAGCTGGTACATCCCGACGACGCTCGCCGGCGGAACGATCATCGTCGTGCGTGCAGTTCAGGCGCGGTGAAGCTACCGACCTGAGACGCCGATACCCTCCGTCGACGTGATCTCGGTCGTCGTCCCGCTGTTGAACGAGGAGCACACGCTCGGGACGCTCTATGCCGAGATCGCGACCGCGCTCGAGCCACGCGGCGAGGAGTGGGAGATCGTGTTCGTCGACGACGGTTCGACCGACGGCAGCGCAGGCGTCCTCGCGCGGCTGCACGACGCGCACACGAACGTCGTCGTGGTGCAGCTCCGGCGGAACTTCGGCAAAGCAGCGGCGCTGCAGGTCGGGTTCCTCGAGGCGCGTGGCGATGTCGTGGTCACGATCGACGCGGACCTCCAGGACGATCCGGCCGAGATCCCGCAGTTGCTCGCGAAGCTCGACGAGGGCTTCGACCTCGTCTCCGGATGGAAGACGCGCCGGAACGACCCGGTGACGCGACGCCTCTTCTCGCGCATGTTCAACTGGGCGACGGGCCTCGTATCGGGCGTGAGGCTGCACGACGTCAACTCCGGCCTCAAGGCGTACCGCGCCGAGGTGCTGCAGGGCATGCGAATCTACGGCGAGCTCCATCGCTTCATCCCGGTGCTCGCGGCGTACCGAGGATTTCGGATCGCGGAGATCCCCGTCAACCATCGCACCCGGCAGCACGGCCGCTCGCGGTACGGGCCGGAGCGCTACCTGCGCGGCTTCTTCGATCTCCTGAGCGTCACGTTCATGGGCCGGTACCGGCACCGACCCCTTCACCTCTTTGGAGGCATCGGCCTGCTGATCGGCGCGGTCGGGTTCATCGTCCTCGTCTATCTGACCGTGCTCTGGTTCTGGGGAGAGGGCATCGGACACCGTCCGCTCCTCACGCTCGGCGTGCTCCTCCTCGTCGTCGGGATCCAGTTCCTCTCGCTCGGACTGCTGTCGGAGCTCATCACGTCCCAGCACGAGGAGGGGATGGACGAGCGCGAGCGGGTCGACCACGTCGTCGAGGCTGTCCTCCGGTGATCACGCGGCTCTGCTCGGTCGTCTGCACTTGAGCCGAGGCTACACCGGGCCCACGCACAGAGCCCGCAGCAGCTCGCCGCCCATCTCTTCCACGGAGCGACGTCGCGCCATCTCCTGCGCCTCGCGCCCCATGCGCGCGAGCGCGGCCCGATCGTTCGTAAGCCTGACGAGGGCCTCCACCCATGCCGTCGCGTCACCCGGCGGCAACAGGAGACCGGTGCGACCGTCGACCACCGCTTCGGCCAGGCCCTCGAGCTCGGACGCGATCACGAAGAGTCCGCGGGTCGCGGCTTCGACCGCCACCAGGCCAAATCCCTCCATGTCGTCTCGGACGGGGATGTTCGGCTGGACGAAGAGATCGGCACCGAGGAGCAGAACCTCCCGCAGCTCGTCGCTCACCCCTCCCAGCAGGCGAACGCGCTTCTCCAGGCCCAACTCTCCGACTGCCGCTCGCACGCGGCTCTCCTCCTCGCCGGTCCCGGCGACGACGTACGTCGTGTTGTCGGGTAGCCGAGGCAAGACGTTCGTCACGAACCACACGACGCCCTTTCTGCGTACGAGCCGACCCAGCGTGAGGAGCACGACGTCTCCGGTCGCGAGCTCAAGCTGGAGATTCAGCTGGGATCGCGCGCGGGCACGACGGGGCGGATCGACATCAGGCGCCTCAATCGCGGGATGGACGACGCGGATACGTGCCGGGTCAACCCCCAGCTCACGCAGGACACCCGCCGTTGCCGCACTGTTCGCGATCACGACCGAGGCGTGCCGGAGGGCCCGCGGAACGATGGCCTGGTACGCGCGATTCCGGTAGGTGAGATCCAGGCCGTGCACCATGCTGGCGCTCGGTGATCTCAGAAGCCGAAGGAGCGGCCAGGCGGTAACCTGCATGACGGCATCACCGGTCAGAACGAGGTCCACGCGCCTGAAAGCGATCAGCCACGTCATGCGGGTCAGCGCGCGAGGCAGCCAGGTCAGGAAACCGCGGCCCGCTCGAGTGTGAGCCACGAGCACGCTGTCGGGCGCGGCACTCGAGAGCGTGCGCCAGACAGTGGCGGCGAGCGTCTCCTGCCCACCGACGGACGGCGGGAACCTGCGGGTGATGTAGACCGGTCGAGTGGGATGCGCTTTCGCTGTCGAGCGTGCGGCGCGCACCCTATGCTCGTCCGATCGCCAAGAGGTCGAGCGACGAGGCGATCTCCTCGCTCGTGCGGCGCACGTGCTCGACGCCGATGGGCAGGCCCGAGGCGTGCTGTGTCCCCGAAGAACGCCACCTTAGGAACGCGCGCAGTCTCGTATCGAGATCTTCGTGGAGGACGTACCTCAGTCCGAGGGGATCCAGCCGCGCCAGTCTGCGGGCACGTGCCACGCGTCGCTTCTCGATCTCGTTCATCTCCGGCGAGCCGACGATCCCGGAGAGCTCGACGACCGGAAACACGCTTCGCATGACGTCCGCGAGCTCGGGAGAGCTGTACTCGCGAAGATGGTAGCGATTCCACGGCCGCTGGCCGGGAGCGAGCCGATGACTCCGGTTCGGCGTCACCACAAGCACCGGCTCTCCGGGACGCGTCACACGGCGAGTCTCGCGCAGGAAAGCCTCGGGATCGGGGACGTGCTCGAGGACCTGGAAGGCCATCACGATGTCGAAGGACTCGTCGCCGAAGGGCAACGTCTTCCCGTCGTAGTGTCGAAACGAGACGCGGGTGCTTCCGTACTTCGCCAACGCGTGCTCGACGGCGTCGTGGTCGACCTCCACACCCACGTACGCGGCGATCCACGGCTCGACGATCTCGGAGCCGTACCCTTCGCCGAACCCCACTTCGAGGACGCTGGCCTGTGGATCGGCATACTCGGACACCAGGGTGTAGGCGAATCGATGCATCGCCTCGATGACCAGCTCCTCGACCGTGCCGTCGCGACCCGGAGATAGGCGCTCCGTCGTCTCACGCATGGGTACTCAGAAGACCGGCGTCTCGCGCCAGACGCCCCACACCTCACGCAGCGCATCGCACATCTCTCCTAGCGTGACGTAGTCGCGCGAGGCCTCGACGATTAGCGGCATCAGGTTGACGTCCGGCTTGGCGGCGGCTTCCTTCAGCGCGGCGAGACGTTGCTCGACTCGCGCCGAGTCGCGCCCGGCCTTCACCGCGGCGAGCCGGTCGATCTGCTTCTGCTCGAGCGCGGGGTCGATCTTGAGGATCGCGATCGGAATCTCGTCCTCGAGGACGTAGCGGTTCACGCCGACGACGACGCGCTGCCCGGACTCGACCTCCGACTGGTAGCGATACGACGCCTCGGCGATCTCGCGCTGGAAGAAGTTCTCCTTGATCGCCGGGATCACGCCGCCGAGCGCGTCGATCTGATCGAAGTACTCGTATGCCTGCGCTTCGAGCGTGTTCGTCAGGTGCTCGACGTGATACGAGCCGCCGAGCGGATCGATGGTGTTCACCGCTCCGGACTCGTGCGCGATCACCTGCTGGGTTCGGAGCGCGATACGAACGGCGTCCTCCGTCGGGAGCGCGAGCGCCTCGTCGAAGGAGTTCGTGTGGAGGCTCTGCGTGCCGCCGAGCACGGCCGCCATCGCCTCCAGCGCCGTGCGGACGATGTTCACCTCGGGCTGCTGCGCGGTGAGCGAGACGCCCGCGGTCTGCGTATGGAAACGCATGAGGAGCGAGCGCTCGTTGCGCGCGCCGTAGCGATCGCGCATCTCTCTCGCCCAGATGCGGCGTGCCGCGCGGTACTTCGCGATCTCCTCGAAGAAGTCGAGGTGCGCGTTGAAGAAGAACGAGAGGCGCGGCGCGAAGTCGTCTACGTCGAGGCCGCGGTCGACGGCTGCCTCGACGTAGGCGAACCCGTCGGCGAGCGTGAAGGCGAGCTCCTGCGCGGCCGTCGAGCCGGCCTCGCGGATGTGGTACCCGGAGATGGACACCGGGTGGAAGAGCGGCATCTCGCGCGCGCAGAACTCGATCATGTCGACGACGAGCCGCATCGACGGCTCGGGTGGGAAGATCCACTCCTTCTGCGCGATGTACTCCTTGAGGATGTCCGTCTGGGCGGTTCCTCTCAGCTTGTCGCGGGAGATGCCCTGCTGCTCGCCGACGCAGACGTAGTACGCGAGCAAGATCGCCGCGGGCGAGTTGATCGTCATCGAGGTCGAGACGTCGACGAGCGGGATGCCGGCGAAGAGCGTCTCCATGTCGGCGAGCGAGTCGACGGCGACACCCTCGCGGCCGACCTCGCCGAGCGAGCGGGCGTGATCGGAGTCGTAGCCCATGAGCGTCGGCATGTCGAA
>JBGSXQ010000095.1:0-2625 GCA_041751315.1 Gaiellaceae bacterium
GCGGCAGGCCCTCGGGCCAGCTCTCGGCGTCTCCTCGCTCGGGCCGCGAGAGGGCATGGGAGAGCTCCTCGGCGAAGGCGTGGCAGGAGGAATGGCGCTCGGAGGCGTCCTTGGCGAGCGCTTGGCCGAAGACGGGGTCGAGGCGCGCGAGGCCGAGGGGAGCGAGCGAGGGAGGCTCCTCGCGTAGATGCGCATACAGAAGCGCCGCCTCGTGCTCTTTGGCGAAGGGAGGAGCGCCCGTCAGAAGCACGTAGGCGAGGCAGGCAAGGGCGTAGAGATCGGAGGCGGCAAGCGCGGGCTCTCCCCGGCAGCGCTCGGGCGCGAGGTAGGCGAGGGTGCCTGCGAAGAGGGCGTGCTCGTCTGCCTGCCAGATCGCCCCGGCGAGGCCGAAGTCGGCGAGGTAGGCGTTGCCGGCCTCGTCCAGGAGGACGTTCTCGGGCTTGACGTCGCGGTGCAGGAGCGAGCGCGCGTGCGCGAGGTCGAGTGCGGAGGCGAGCTGGGCGACGAGGGAGACGGCGCGGCCGGGCTCGAGCGCACCTTCCGCTGCGATGCGGGAGGCGAGGCTCTCCGGCTGGAGCAGGCGCATGCACACGTACAGCTCTCCGTCCGCCTCGCCTGCACGGTAGACGGGACAGACGTGCGGGTGCTCGAGAGAAGCGGCGACCGCGATCTCCTGCAGGAAGCGCTCCTTGAAGGCGGGATCGGAGGCGAGCTCGGGAGCGATCAGCTTGAGCGCGACCGGGCGCTGCAGCTCGGGGTCGAAGGCGCGGTAGCAGACTCCCATCCCTCCGCGTCCCAGAAGCGCTTCGATCCGGTAGCCGGCAAGCTCCTGCCCCGGGCGCGTGTCGAGGGCCATTGGGGCAGAGTCTCGCCCGGGCACGAGGCGCTGTCCAGGGCTCAGGCCCTACCGGGAACACCCGGAGCGCACGTGCGCGCGCCTCCGTCCCCGGGACGACAGCAGCGCTGCCGGACGATCTAGCGAGCGTCTAGCGATCGTCGAGCGGGCTCGCCGAAGGTTCCGGCAACGGACGACAACGGGTCGTCCACCACCAGAAGGAGATCCAAGATGCTCAAGAGTCATCATCTCAATCGGTTTGCCGGACGCAGTGTCCGCAGGTTCGCTCCGCTCGCCACGATGCTCGCGATCGCCGCGGCACTCGCTGGCGCCGTGTCCCCTGACGCCAACGCCCTCACAGTTAATTTCACCGATGGGCGTGTGGCGAAAGTCTTCCACGTTTGTGGCTACAACTACGCTGGCGGTCTCATCACGAGCAGGGTGAGGACGGACACGTATGCCTCCGCAAGGGGCCTCTACGTCAAGACTCGGCGGGTTCTGAACAACACCGTCTACCCCGAGTCAACGTGGTCTGAACTGCCGGTCGGCTCGCGTGCCGGCGCGGACACGGTTTTCTCGACCATGACGCTCCAGTTCTTCAACACCGCTCGGCTCCAGGTCAACCTCGGAGCGTGGGTGTTCGGCAAGTGGGCCGAGAGTGGTTGGTATTGGGCAGACACCTACACGTACAGCAGCCTCGCACCCGGGTTCGTGTTCATGGGTAACGGAGCGGCGTGCTCAGTCTGACGACTTGACCGCCACGCAAGGCGAACCCGGCGTTGGAGGGAGGGGCTTTTCCAGCCCCTCCCTCCGCGCTGTCACTAGTCGGAGCGTGAGCAGGTCTTTGCAGGTCCAGAAGATCGACTCGATCCGCTGCGGGATCGGTGCGAGGTGAGGGTCGTGCCCGGCTTCGTCCCTCCGGCGCGGGCGAACGATCGTCGCGTCGAGCTCGGAGACCGCGTCGGCGAAGTCACGGCCGGCGTAGCCCTTGTCCCCGAGCAGCGTTTCGCCGCCTGCTCGTTGGCAGCGGGCGATGAGCTCGGGGAGCGCGGAGCGCGCTCCGGCCGCCGCCGAGCCGGCACCCGTGGCGTCGCTCAAGCCGGAAAAGACTCAGGCGCTCTGGAGCAAACCCGTCCAGCGGCGTGCACGTCAGGCGGCCCCGGCCAAAAACTGCCGGCCGATGCGTCTCGTCTTCTACGCGGCGACGGACTGGCTCCGCCTCGCGACGAAGCTCGCCGCGAGCGCCTCTCCCTGCGCGAGGGCCAAGGGGCGCGGGCGAAGGCGGCTCCGAGCGAGGAGGTGCGTACGCAGACGCCCATCGCGCCTCGGCCGAGCTCGGCCTCGATCAGGTAGCCCGCGAGCTCTTCTCCGAGCAGGTAGCCAGGCGTGAGTGCGAGGACAGCGGCGAGGACACGAGCGGTGCGGCCGCGCGGGGGCGGCCAGGGCAGCCGTGACCGGGGATCTAGCGAGGCTCTAGCGATCCTGTAGCGCGCTCGTCGATCCTTGGCTCATCACCTAGAGACGACACCGGGTCGTCTCGCCCGACGCAAAGGAGCCCGACATGATCGCTCGCCTCATCTGCATGACCACGACGCTCGCAATCGTCGCTTCCGCGCTCGCGCCGCTGGCGCTCGCGGGTAGGCACAACCCTTAGAGCCTATTGCGGTAGGCGCCCCCAGTCGGCGGCGCGCCATGTGATCAGGCCGCAGGCGAGGTGGAGCATCGCGAGGTAGGTGTCGGCGCGTTTCTCCCAGCGGGTGAGGATACGGCGGAAGCGGTTGAGCCAGGAG
>JBGSXQ010000096.1:0-3564 GCA_041751315.1 Gaiellaceae bacterium
GCCGCCGCCGGTTCCGCCGACCCCACTACCGCGGCCCCGCGGGCTGCGGATCCGGATCGGTGTCACGGCGGTTTCGCGGAGCGGGATAGCTCCCACGCCAACTGCCTCACCAGCCTCCCCAGCACCTTCCGCGCTCTGCTCCCAGCTGATCGCGCCTGCCGCCGTCGCGAGGACGTCAGCGACCGTCGCGTCTCCTCCCGAGAGAAGGTCACCAAACTCACCGCGGGCGCCGTTCCAGGCACCGCCGCTGCCGGAGTAGGAACCAGACGTCCCCACTACCCGACCGCCTGTCCCGTCGTACCCTTGATCTCTTCGATCGCGCGACGTGCTGGATCGGGAAGTCGATCGGACGCGTGCCACTCTCGGAGTAGCGCGACGATCGCGGGCGTCGGCGAGTCCACGTCGACCGCGAGCCGGACGGGCAGCGCCGGGCCGACCTGAGAGACGTCGAAGTCGCGGAGGAGATTCGCGACCTCGGCGGCGACCTCCGCCGAGCTCTTCGCGAGCACCCCGATGCTCTGGCCGTAGTCGTCCTGGCGCTTCGGCTCTTGGCGCAGCCGTCGCACGAGCTCGCGGACGAGCTCAAGACGATCCTCGAGGGGGCGTTCGCCGACCGCCTTCTGCGCCTTCTTCCGCGTCGCGTCGCGCGTGTCCGAAAGCTGGTCTGCGAGTTCGCGCAGGTCGGCTCTCAGCATCACCGCTCCGGCCGCGACATGGTGCAGCGAGGCGGCGAGCCGAAGATACGGTCCCAGATCGACGTCGGCCAAGGGAGGCGGCAGCTTCGCCCAGTCCGACAGCTTCGCCGAGCCCTCGCGTCCCGCATCCTTGCCAGCTTCGAGATCGCCGAGACGCTTCGGGAGCTCGCCCTCGTTCAGCCAGCCAAGCACCCGCTGGAACTCGTCCGGGTATAACTGCTCGAGGACCATGAGCTTCGCAAGGGCGGCAGGTTCGAGGTTGACGCCGCGGGTCCGAGCGATCGAGGCTCGGATCCAGTAAGCGTTGAGAAAGCGCTTCAGCCGACGCGGGTTCCCGCCCAACTCGCGGTAGAGGATCGGCGCCAACGTCTCCGCGAGCTGCAAGTCTGTGCGCGCTGCGTCCGGCACGGTTCCGGCCGCGAGCTTGTCAAGAAGACGAACCTCGCCGGCGCGGCGCCGCTCGTCGCAGTGGGACACGACCGCGGCGTGCGCCTTCTCGTCGTCGAGATGTGACTCGAGCAGCGTCAGCGCAAGGTACGCCTCAGTGTCGCCGAGGCCGAGCGTCGGGACCGGCACGGGGATCTGCACGATCTTCTCGAGGTACTCCGACGCCATCTCGTGTGCGCGCGGAGAAGGCTGGTACCTGTCGGCGATCGCGTGGGTCACGAGACGGTCGTCGTAGGCGAGGACGAACGCCATCTTCTCGACCGAGAGGAACAGCTTGATGGCCTCGAGCGTGTCGATCACCGACGTCGGCAAGCACCGGTCGAGGTCGTCGACCACCACGACGACGCGCGTGATCTCCGGCAGCTTCTCAAGGAGCTCGGCGAACTCCTCCCGGAAGCCCTGCAGCGTCGGGTCTGCCGGCTCGTTGTCGGAGCCGAAGATGTCTGCGATCTGGTCGATCGTTGGGAGGCTTACGGAGAGGGCCGAGTTTGCGACGAGCCTGATCGCCTTGGACCAGCGGACGCGCCCAGCGAGCTTCTCGAATCGCGCCTTGACGTCCTCAGTCAGCGTCTTCGACGCTGCGGCCTTCGCCTGGAGTGCGCCGAGGACCTCGGCGATCAGCGTTGCCTTCGGGTCGGTCGCCGGGTCGTATTCCCACGGTCGAGTCTCGACGACAACGATGCCGTCGCCATCCTCTCGGAGTGCCTGCTCGATCACCTTGAGGATCGTCGACTTGCCGGAGCCCCACCAACCGATCACGCCGACGGTGACTGGGTCGAGCTTCTCCCGTCGGAGCGCTTCGAGCGCGGGTGCCGCGATGTCGCTGAAGCCCAGGACGTCGCGTTCAGCCGGGTTGTCCGACCACAGGGGCGTTGGAGTTGCGTCGGTTGCCGTCATCGCGGACACCACACGAAGACCCGCCGGCTCGCCCACAGCTTCATCGCTTCGGCTCGCCGAGCTTGGAGAGGAGAAGGTCGGCGATGAGGCCCATCGTGCGGATTGCGGCGCGGGCCTCGTTCGGAGTGATGGTCGAGACCCAGGGGCGCCCGTGTCCGGTGCCCTGCTTGTTACGCAGAGTGTTCACGGCGCAAGCCGCCTCGTAGTAGCTCCGTTCGACCCGGCGCTGGGGCGGCTCTCCGGAATGGTGCGGCCCGATCGCGTCGAGCCCCAACGCAGCGAACGCCTGTCCAAGCAGCGTCGGGAAGTTGGCGCCTGTGTCATACACGCCGTAGTGCTGGACGAGAACGTGCGCCGCCGTCGCCTCCAGGAAATCCTTGCTCGTGCCAACGAGAAGCGGGCTATCGTCAGCCGCCCGCGCGGCCCTGGTCGCGTACCGGCGGAGTACGTCCGTGGCCTCTGGTCCGGTGAGACCGTCGAAGCCGAGTGGCCCCAGCACGCCGTCGGTTCCAAGGTCGAAGCCCTCCTCACGGAAGGCGTCGCGTGCGTTGTCGACTGCCTCGGCGCCGACGTAGTTCGGGGACGTCGAGCGGAAGCCGCCGCATCCGCGGAGCTCGGCGATGAGGTAGCCGACCAGTCTGCGCCCGGCAAGCTCGTCGTGTTCGATTGCGTGTCCGAGCACGGCGCGGACGCGCTTTCGCTTTCCGACCTTCGTCGGCGGATCCGCGCCCATCAGACCGACGCGCCGGAACTGTGAGGAGATCGTGTCGTGGCTCGGCTCGCGAGGCGACTGGTAGTCGTCTACCAGTCTGGCGACCGCCGTGATGATCGGGTCGGTGAGGGGTGGGAGGCCTACGGCCCCGGTGGCGCTACTCATTTCTTGTCTTGATCCCTTCTGCCGGAGGCGGTCGATGGCGGTGGTTAGTCGCCAATGGGACTTCTGGTAGCTCTCATGATCTGCCTCGACTCGGACGGCACGGATTGCGGGCCGCTCCAGTAACGACCGGAGCGGCCCCGTACCGCTGCACCAGAAGCCCCCGCCACCACAGCAGAGGACAGACCGACCCTAGCCACCGATCCGGACGCCCGAGCCCCGAAACGACGCGGCTTGCCGACTGCGACGTGCCTGCCATCGGCCACATGCACACGCGCTGGACCTAGTAGTACAGCGGCGGCGCCTGTCAGCGGCGCCGGCTGGGCCTAGCAATTCGTCCGAAGGCGCGGGCGCCACCGTCCTCGCTCGTGAAGGCGGAGACCTGGATCAACTCGCCGTCGAGCTCGAGTCCTGAGCCGACGAGACCGGCGGCGCGAAGCCGCATGTCCTCACCGAGCCCGACCGACGGGCCGCGTGTGACGTCGGCCTTCCCGATCGCGTCGACGAACGCACCGATCCGATCGGACGCGGGCGGGCCGTCGAGGCGTTCGAGCGCATCGAGGAGGTAGCCGGCGCGCAGCTTGGGCCATAGGCGCGCGAACGCGTCGGGTCGGGAAACGTAGTCGAGGCAGAGCGTGTCGGCGAGCGCGA
>JBGSXQ010000097.1:0-3861 GCA_041751315.1 Gaiellaceae bacterium
GCCGCTCGAACTCGGCGAGCGCCTTCTGCTTGCCTCGCACGCGGGCGGCGGCGACGACCTCGCCGTCCTCGACGCTCAGGACGGGACGCAGGTTCAGGAGCCCGCCCGCGATCGCCTGCGCCTTGCCGATGCGCCCGCCGCGCTGGAGATACTCGAGCGTCTCGACCGTGAAGAGGACGTCGGAATGCGTGTAGAAGCGCTCGACGAGCGCCGAGATCTCGTCGTCCGTGGTCCCGCGGGCGAGCCTCCGCTGGATCGCGTGCGCGAGCAAAGCGATCGCCAGCGATGCGGTCTTCGTGTCGACGACGCGCACCTTGTCGCCGCCCACCTCCTGCGCTCCGAGCTCGGCGCTCTGGAACGTGCCCGAGAGCTTCGCCGTGACGTGCAGGGAGTAAATCCGCTCGTAGGCGGCGAGCTCCTCGTACGCGGCCACGAAGTCCTGCGGCGTCGGCTGAGCAGTGGCGGGCGTGACAGTCGAGACGCGGAGCTTCTCGTAGAACTCGGCCGGCCCGAGCTCGACGTAGTCCTTGTACGTCTCGTCTCCGAAGCGGACGTACAGCGGGACGACGCGCATGTTCGGGAATCGCGCCGCAGCGTCGGGATAGTCCGACGTCGAGTCGAGGACGATCGCGGTGTTCTCGCTGGTCAGGTTCACCTGCTCACCTCCCGGCTGCTCGACGGACTGCGCGGACGAGCGCGTCGATGCCCTCGTCCTTGCGCACGAGCGCGGCGCGTGCGCTCGACGCGGCATCGTACTCGTCCTTGCCGGCGGAGGCGCTCAGGAAGACGAACGCGGCGGCTTCGCCGACCTCCGCTGCGACCGTCGCCCCGTCGACATCGGGAAGCCGGTAGTCGAGGATCATGACGTCGGGCGTCAGCTCGCGTTGCGCGCGGATGGCCGCGGCGCCGTCGCCGACTGCACCGACGATCTCGAGATCCGCACGCGAGGCGAGGAGGAAGACGAGCGAGTCACGGTAGACGTCCGAGTCCTCGACGAGCAGGACGCGGATGGGCGCCTCTCCTTCGCTCACTGAGCGACGACGAGCAACGGATAGTGCGGTTGTCCACCCTCGTGGATCTCGACCTCCAGCTCGGGGTGGCGCTGTTCGAGCGCGGCGACGAGCCCGTCGAGGGGCGGCGCTCCCTCGCCCGTGAGGATCGTGAGGAACCCGTGGCCGCCGGCGAGCACGCGATCGACGACCTCGTGGATGACCACGTCGAGATCCGACCCCGAGATCACTGCGACGTCGTCGACCAGCCCGAGGAACATGCCCTCGCGGATCTCGATGCCGTCGAGCTCCGCGTCGCGCGAGGCGATCGTGATCTCTCCCGTCGCGGCTCCCTCGAGCTCCTCGAGCATCGCGGTCTCGTTCTCCTGCGACGACATCGTCGAGACGAAGCGACCCATCGCGGCGAACCCGGCCTGCACGGATCGCGAGGGGATCACGCGCACGTTCTTCCCGCTCAGCGCCGCCGCCTGCTCGGCGGTGAGGATGACGTTCGCGTTGTTCGGAAGGACGAGCACGTCGTCGGTCGGGACCGCCTCGATCGCCTCGAGGATGTCCGCCGCGGACGGGTTCATCGACTGACCGCCCTCGATCACCCGCGTTGCGCCCAGGCTCTCGAAGAGCCGCCGGTTACCGCGCCCCGGACAGACGGCGACGAGACCTGTCTCGAGCGTGTGAAGCGCGGTCGAGCCGCTGTCGAGCAGGCGCTCCTCCCGCTGCGCGGTCTGGTGGTGCATGTTCGCGATCTCGACCCCCTCGACGACGCCGATTGCGATCCCGAGCGTCAGGGCCCGTCCCGGATCGTCCGTGTGCACGTGCACCTTGAGCGCCGAGGGGTCGCCGACGACGAGGAGCGAGTCGCCGATCTCCTCCAGCTGGCTCTCGAGCGCCTCCGAGTCGAGATCCTCGCCCTCGACGACGAACACCGTGCAGTAGCGGTACTCGGAGGGCTCGAGGTGGATCGCGTCGAGGCCGATCGACTCGGTCTCGACGGGCGCGCTGGGTATCTCCTGCCCGGTCGCGCCGTACACCATTCCCCGTGCGATCTCGACCAGGCCGGCACCGCCGGCGTCGACGACACCTGCGTTGCGGAGCACGTCGAGCATCTCGGGCGTGCGCTCGACGGCGTCCTCTCCGCGTGCGAGCACGGCCTGGAGGAGCTCGTTCGGACGAAGCCGGCGATGCGCCTTGCGCTCGCTCTCCTCGGCCATCTCGCGGATGACCGTGAGCATCGTCCCCTCGACCGGGCGCTTCACGGCGCGATACGCGGTGTCGCTGGCGCCGCGGAAGGCACGGCTCAGAAGCGACGAGCTCACGCCCTCGTGGCGACCGAGCACCTCCACGAAGCCACGGACGACCTGCGAGAAGATGACGCCCGAGTTGCCGCGAGCGCCCATGAGCGCCGCGCGCGTGACGTCCTTCGCAACCGCTTCGCTGTCGACGGCCGCCGAGGCGTCCAGCGCCTCGACGATCGAACGGAGCGTGAGGACAAGATTCGTGCCCGTGTCGCCGTCGGGCACCGGGTAGACGTTCAGGTCGTCGATCCGCCGGCGGTGCGCCTCGAGGTTCTGCAGCGCGCTTCGCGCGAGATGACGAACCGCCTCGAGCTCCATCAGTGCCGCACCCCCTCGATATGCACCTCGAGCGACGCGATCGGCAGCCCCACCATGCGCTCGAGCTCGTACTGCACACGTGCGCGGACCGTCTCGGCCACCTCTGCGAGCTTCAGGCCGTGCTCGACGACGATGCGAAGCTCCACGACGAGGCCGTCCTCGCGGAGCGCGACGTCCACACCCTTCTTGATCCCCCAGGGCACGAGCCTCGAGAGCCTGCCCCGCCCCGCCAGGGCGACCACGCCGTAGCTCTCCGCGGCTGCGGCTCCGACGATCTGCGCGAGTGCGTGGCGAGAGATGGCGATCCGGCCGTGCTCGGTCGTCGCGATCGCGAAGGGCTCGCGCTCCACAGCGCGAGACTACCGCCCTAGACGGCCTTCTGGACCTTGCCGGCCTTGAGGCAGCGCGTGCAGACGTAGGCGCGCGTCGCGTGCCCGTCGAGCATCATGCGAACGCGCTGGAGGTTCGGGTTGAAGCGGCGCTTGGTGGCGACCATGGAATGGCTTCGGCTGTTGCCGAACCCGGGCTTCTTCCCGCAGATGGCGCAGATCTTCGACATGAGCGGCTGCGGAGTCTAGCGATCCGCAGGACTACCGCGACGCTGCGGCACGCAGATGCGCGAAGAGGTCGGCCATCTCGAGTGCGCTGCGAACGGCCTCGGCGCCCTTGTGCACGCGGGCCTCGGCCTGCTCGACCCGGTCGAGAGTGAGCACGCCGAACGAGACGGGAACTCCGGTCTCGAGCGCCGCGAGCTGGAGGCCGCTCGCCGCCTCGCTCGCGACGTAGTCGAAGTGCGGCGTGTCACCGCGAATGACGCAGCCGAGCGCGACGATGCATGCGAAGCGGCGTGTCTTGGCCAGCGCGGTCGCGGCAAGGGGAAGCTCGAACGCACCGGGGACGACCATGATCGTGGTCGCCTCCTGCCGCACGCCCGCCGACGCCAGCTCTGCGAGCGCACTGTCGAGGAGCTGCGTCGTGACGCTTCCATTGAAGCGCGAGACGACGATGCCGACGGCCCGACGCCCGCCTTCGGCCACGCCTTCGAGAACCGCGTACCCGTCCGGGATGTGGAGATCTCCCGCGGCATGCTCCTGCGACAGCTCCACGAGCATCGGAGCGTCCTCGGGCTCGAACAGCTCGGGCTCGGGCGACGACTCTGGCTCTGGCTCGGCATCGACCACGGCGGCTGTCTCGCCGTCCGGCTCCGGCTCGGTCTCCGGCACGTCCTCGACCTCGGGCGC
>JBGSXQ010000098.1:0-2939 GCA_041751315.1 Gaiellaceae bacterium
GCTCCGGCGACTGCCGCCGTCGCTCGGTCGAGCGCGGTTCGGCCGGACGATCGCGTAAACGATGGTGTCGGAGCGTTCGGCGTGGTGGTTACCGACGTCATCCGTCCCGACGATCGCGCGTGGCGTGGAATCGGGGCCGAGCCGACCCCCGTCGCGTCGGCGAGTTCGACCGGGAATGGCTTCGACTGGATGGACGCCGGCATCGGAGCTGCAAGTGCCCTCGGGCTCGTGTTGCTCCTCGCAGGTATGTCGACGTTGTTCATCCGTCGGCAGCGGCTTACACCGCTCACCTAGACGTCGCCCGTTAGCGACGAACGAAGGGCCCGCCTGGTGGCGGGCCCTTCGCCGTTTCGTTCGCCTGCAACCGTCTGTCACCGATCTGCATCCGGACTGCAACCCGGTTCTCGCACCGTGTGCCTACCGACCGCACGTGGCGGTCATCAATGGAAGGGGAACCAGATGCACGAGCATCCACCACGCAGCCGGAGACCCGGCGCTCGGCGGGCAGCCGTCGTGTCCGCCATCGTCCTCGCGCCGATCGTGGTCGCAGCGGCCGCGTTCGCGACGCCGGGACTGAACGTCATCTCGGCGCCGGTTCACGCGCGAGGCACTCTGGACACGAACGCCGGCCCCAACCTCGTGGTCAACAGCAAGTCAGGAGTCCACGTCAAGACCAAGGGCTCGACGGACATCGTCACGCAGGAGATCAGGATCGGCCCGGGCGGCCACACGGGTTGGCACAGCCATCCTGGGCCGGTGCTGGTGACGGTGAAGGAAGGATCGTTGCGCCTCATCTACGCCGACGACTCGAGCTGCACCGGGACGGTGTACGAGGCGGGCGACAGCTTCGTCGACCGCGGAGACGAGAACATCCACATCGCCCGCGCTTCGGCGTTCACCGGCGTGGTGCTCTGGGCGACCTATTTCGTTCCAGGTACTCCCACCACGACGGGGTTCCGGGTGGACGCAGCAGATCCCGGAACGGGCTGCTGAGGCAGACGAACGAGCGACTCGACACGGCCGGCGCACGAGCGTTTCTCGACCCGCCGTGATCGCCAGGTACGCCGCCGGGGGACGCTCGTGCCCCCCGGCGGCGTAGTACCGCTTGTCCTCCCGCGCGTCGTCGGACAGACTCCAGACGTCGTCCTGAGCGAGGGAGAGGAGCGCGAGATGTCCGACCAGGTGAAGTACGTCCTCGACGAAAGCCGGCTTCCGGAGGCCTGGTACAACATCGCGGCCGATCTCCCGGCGCCTCCTCCGCCCGTGCTGCATCCGGGCACAGGTGAGCCGATCGGCCCCGACGACCTCGCGCCGCTCTTCCCGATGGCGATCATCGGCCAGGAGGTCTCGACGGACCGGCTCATCGCCATCCCGGAGGAGGTGCGCTCGGTCTACCGGCAGTGGCGCCCGACACCGCTCTACCGCGCGCGCCGCCTCGAGCGAGCGCTCGAGACGCCTGCACGCATCTACTACAAGTACGAGGGCGTCTCGCCGACCGGTTCGCACAAGCCGAACACCGCTGTTCCGCAGGCGTACTACAACAAGGCCGAGGGGGTAAAGCGCCTCACGACGGAGACGGGCGCAGGGCAGTGGGGCTCGTCTCTCGCATTCGCGGGGCAGATCTTCGGTCTCGAAGTCGACGTGTGGATGGTCAAGGTCTCGTACGACCAGAAGCCGTATCGCCGCGGTCTCATCGAGGCGTTCGGTGGACGGGTCGTCGCGAGCCCGTCCGAGGAGACGAACGCGGGTCGCGCGATCCTGGCAGAGCATCCTGACTCGACGGGGTCACTCGGGATGGCGATCTCCGAGGCCGTCGAGGCGGCCGCGCCGCGCGAGGACACGAAGTACTCGCTCGGCTCCGTCCTCAATCACGTCCTCATGCATCAGACGGTGATCGGCAACGAGGCGCAGATGCAAATGGACGAGACCGAGGACTACCCCGACATCCTCATCGGCTGCACGGGCGGGGGCTCGAACTTCTCCGGCCTCGCCTTCCCGTTCATCGGGCGCGCGCTGCGCGAGGAGGCGCGGATCCGCGTCATCGCCGTCGAGCCGGCCGCGTGCCCGAGCCTGACGAAGGGCATGTACGCGTTCGACTTCGGGGACACCGGGCATCTCACCCCGCTCGTGAAGATGCACACGCTCGGCTCGACGTTCGTGCCGCCACCCTTCCACGCCGGCGGGCTGCGCTACCACGGGATGGCGCCGATGGTAAGCCATCTGAAGGAACTCAACCTCATCGAGGCGCGTGCCTACACGCAGACGGAGGTCTTCGAAGCCGGCGTCCAGTTCGCTCGGACTGAGGGGATCCTCCCGGCCCCGGAGGCGAACCACGCGGTCAAGGCGACGATCGACGAGGCTGTCCGCTGCCGCGAGGAAGGCGTCTCGCAGGCGATCCTCTTCAACCTCTGCGGACACGGGCACTTCGACATGCAGGCCTACATCGACTATGCGGCCGGCAAGCTCGAGGACCACGCGTACTCGGAGGAAGAGGTCGCGCTGGCACTCGCCGGGCTGCCGTCCGTGGTCGCATGAGCTCTTCCCGCGATCGCGGGCGCGTGCGCGCGGCGTCGTACATCCACCTCGGGGGCTAGAGCAGCTCGCGCTCCTGAAGAGCCGAGAGCCGCTGACGCATCGACTCGTCGAGCTGCCAGGCGTGTCACGCCGGCGGCGCCGGCTGCTCACCGATTTACCTCTACGACGTCTGACCGCGCGAGGGCGCACCAGCCACCAGCCGCCTGCCCTCGGCTTCGGCCACCGCCTCCTCGACCGGCGCGCCGAGCACGAGGAAGCGCCCGCCGAAGGCGATCGCACAGATCGCGAACCACGCCCAGCCGAATGCGAGCCCGGCGATGACGTCCGACAGCCAGTGGACACCCAGGAGGACTCGCGTACAAGCGACCGCCACGGCGATCGCGACCGCTCCTCCGCCGAGCAGC
>JBGSXQ010000099.1:0-4861 GCA_041751315.1 Gaiellaceae bacterium
TCCTCCTCGCCCGCCGCAGGACGATTCCGGCGCAGGCGACGTAAGATCGGTCGCATGAGCCAACAGGACTTCATGCCGATCGACGGCTGGGATCACCTCGAGATCTGGGTCGGGAACGCGAAGCAGTCGGCGTACTTCTACGAGAGCGCCTACGGCTTCACGCGCACGGCCTACGCGGGCCCCGAGACAGGCGTCCGCGACCGAGCCTCCTACGTGCTCGAGCAGGGCGACATTCGCTTCGTCCTCACGAGCGGCTTGCGCGGAGACAGCGAGATCTGTCGCTGGGCCGCATTTAAGGGAGACAGCGTGCGCGATGTCGCGCTCGCGGTCCCCGATGCGACGAACGCGTACCGCCAGGCCGTTCAGCGCGGTGCCCGCGGCGTCGTCGAGCCGCACTGGGTCGAGGACGACTCGGGGCGCGTCGAGCTCTCCGCGATCGCGACCTACGGCGACAACATCCACAGCTTCGTCAACCGCTGGGAGTACTCGGGGCCGTACCTCCCCGGCTACCAGCCCGTTTCGCCCAACGGCGGGCCGGCACGGGGCGTGGGGCTGATCGCGATCGACCCCGTCGTCGGCAACGTCGAGCTCGGCCGCATGGACGAATGGGTCGACTTCTACGCGCGCGTCCTCGGCTTCACCCAGCTCACGCACTTCTCCGACGAGGACATCTCGACCGAATACTCGGCGCTCATGTCGAAGGTGATGACGGACGGCGAGGGGAAGATCAAGTTCCCGATCAACGAGCCGGCAGAGGGAAAGAAGAGAAGCCAGATCGAGGAGTACCTCGAGTTCCACGGCGGCCCCGGCGTGCAGCACGTCGCTATGCAGAGCGAGGACATCGTGAAGACCGTCGCGGCGCTCCGCGAGCACGGCGTCCTCTTCATCGCGACGCCCGACACCTACTACGACGTCGTCCGAGAGCGCGTCGGTGAGATCGACCAGGATTGGGACGATCTGCGCTCGATGGGGATCCTCGCCGACCGCGATGAGGAGGGCTACCTGCTGCAGCTCTTCACGAAGATCGTGCAGGATCGCCCGACGCTGTTCTTCGAGGTGATCGAGCGCCACGGCTCGCGCGGCTTCGGGATCGGGAACTTCAAGTCGCTCTTCGAGGCGATCGAGCGCGAGCAGGCTCTACGCGGGAATCTCTAGATCCCCTGCCGCGAGCAGGTCTTCGGCCTGCCGGATGTAGCGTGTCGCGGACACGCTGCGCCAGAAGACGAGCGAGCGCCGCAACTGCTCGTCGGCCTCTGTGCGCCTTCCGTCCGTCAAGAGCTGCCTCGCGGCGCGAAGCCGCGCAATGGACTCGAGCTCGGCATCGCCTATCGTGTCGAGGATGTCTGCGGCCTGGACGAAGTCGCCCCGGAGCACCGCGCTCGAGGCCTCGGTCCACGTCGTCTGCGGGCCGTCCTTGAGCTCCTCGGCTAGCTCGGCGGAGCATCCGAGCGTGTCCGCAACGAAGGAGAGATCGATCGAGGCCCAGGTCACGAACTCCGACTCCCCCAGGACCTCCCGCGCGATCACCTCCGCCTCGTCGCGCTTCCCGGCGTCGACCAGCAGACGCGCGCACCCCGAGAGCCACGGTGTGCGCTGCTGGGGATCGCCCGCGTTCCGCGCCAGCTGAACTACTTTCTGCGCGTCCTCGAGCGCGCCCTCGACGTCGTCTCGTGCCAGTCGGATGACCGCGCGGCGAAGGCGCATGCCACCCTCGTGGTAGTGGGGCTTGCCCGCCTCGCACGCTGCCAGGAACTCCTCGATCTGCGGGAGCGCGTCGTCCCAGTAGCCCTCTCGGGTGAGGAGCCAGCGCCGGACGTTCCGAGAGAACGTGGCGAGGTCGGCAAGGCCGAGCCGTTCGGCGTGGGCCACCGCCTCGTCCATCAGCCCGCGGCCGCGTCGGAGGTCTCCGAGCGCCCAAGTGGATACACCGAGATTGTTGGACGCGCGGGCGACTTCGGCGGAGCCCGCCGCGACCGCGATCTCGACGGCACGCTGGATGTCGTCGAGCCCGGTCGCGTCACCCCTGTTCGCCTTCGCCGTGCCGATGTTGTTGAGAGCGTGCGCCTGGAGCTCGAGCAGGCCGAGCTCCTCGGCCATCGCGAGCGCCTCCCGACCGAACCGGATGGCTTCGTCGCTCACGCCGGCCAGCATCCGGTAGCGCGAGACCTGGCTGAGCACATGGGCCTTGGCACGGGAGGGTGGTTCGTCCGCGACGAGCTCGCGTGCGCGCTCGAGATGCACCGACGAACGCCCCGGGTCCGCGCGGTGCCACCAGAGCTCCGCAAGCAGCGCGTCCGCCTCGGCTGCGAGCTCGAGCCGGTCGGCTCCGAGAGCGGCTTTGCGAGCCTCCTCGAGAGATCGCTGTTGCCTCTCGTCTCCGCTCACGTGATACGTGCGAGCGAGCTCGAAGAGCAGTTCCGGTGACTCGGGATCGTCGTGCGGCCAGTGCTCGACGGCGAGCGCGTAGTAGCGAGCAGCCGCTGCGAAAGCGTTGAGCGCGTACGCGCGAGCGCCTGCTTCTCTGAGTGCGATCCGGCCACGCTCCGCCAGCGCGCTTGCGTCCTCCCCGGCAGCGCGCGCATACCCGAGCGCAGCGGCGTAGTGGTGAGCGAGCATCTCCGCGTGATCCTCGATCCGCCCGAGCGACTCGAGCCACTCCGCGGTCGCGCGATGCTTACCCGCCCGGTCGGCCCGGGGTATCTGCTCGTAGGCGACGTCGCGCACGAGC
Source organism: Gaiellaceae bacterium (assembly GCA_041751315.1). GTDB lineage: Bacteria > Actinomycetota > Thermoleophilia > Gaiellales > Gaiellaceae > GMQP-bins7. Next base: position 2,729 of record JBGSXQ010000099.1, read on the forward strand.
GCATGGCGGAAGGCGTACTCCTCTTCGCCTGCCACCGAGCTCCTGCGGTTCCGGGTCACGAACTCCTTGCGTGTGAGCGCGTGCAGCCGCTCTTCGAGCGTCCAGCGCTCGCCGCGGAGCGCTCCGAGCCAGAAGACCCTGCCGGTCACGGCCGCGTCTTGCAGGAGCTCCTTCTCTTCGAGAGGGAGCGTGTCGAGCCGGGCGGCGATGATGCCCTGCACGGTCTCCGGGAGGACGACCTCGCCCGGACGGGATACGAGCATCCGCGTGAACTCCTCGGCGTAGAGCGGGTTTCCTCCAGCGTGCTCGAGCAGACGCGCTTGGACCTCGGCGTCGACGGCAGAGCGGCCGAGGAGGGCGTGCAGGAGGTGGGTCGTCTCCTGCTCCGTGAGGGGGGAGAGTAGGATTGTTGACGAGTTGACCTTGCCGCCGCCCCAGCCTGGGCGGCGGGAAACGAGCTCGGGTCGGGCCGTCCCGAGCACGAGGATGGGAACACCACCGGCCCAGTCGACGAGGTGGTCGACGAAGTCGAGGAGCACGTCGTCCGCCCAGTGCAGATCCTCGAAGACCAGCACGAGCGGGCGCTCGTCAGCGATCGCCTCCAGGAAGCGCCGCCACGCGGCGAACGACTCGCTGCGCCGGTCACCCGCCCACGCCTCGTCCGTCTCCAGGCCCACGAGCGGGCGGAGTTGACGCTCGATCCAGGCGGCGTCGCCCTCCGCCTCCATGAATTGCGCCACCGACTGCCGAAGCTTGGCGCCCGCCTGCTCCGACGTGTCCGACTCGAGGATGCCGGCTTGGGCCTTCACCATCTCGCCGAGCGCCCAGAACGTCACGCCCTCCCCGTACGGCAGGGAGCGACCGTGGCGCCAGAACAGCAGGCCGTACTCGCCGCTCTCGATCGCTTGGAAGAGCTCGTACACGAGGCGGCTCTTGCCGATCCCCGGAACGCCGACGAGTGTCACGATCTGCGGCTCGCGCTCGCGGACGACGCGCGCAAGCGTCTCCCGGAGCAAGGTCAGCTCCTGCTCGCGTCCGATGAGGGTCGCCCCACCGGTGCGCTCGACGGAGATGCGGGCGCGCGCCTTCTGCGCCTCCCAAACAGCGACGGGCTGGGTTTTGCCCTTCGCCTGGATGGCTGTGACGTCCGCGTACTCGATGGCCCGCTCGGTCGCTCGATAGGTCGTCTCGTCGACCAGGATGCCGTTCGTCGGCGCCGCCGCCTGGAGGCGAGCTGCCGTGTTGACGACGTCTCCCGACGCCATTCCCTCGCCTGCGTCCGGACGGGCGCCGAGAGCGACGAGCGCCTCACCTGTCGTGATCCCGATCCGCACGTCCAGGTCGCCTCCCTCGCCCAGCGCATCGCGGATCGCGAGTGCTGCGCGTACCGCGCGCTCGGGATCGTCCTCGTGCGCGACCGGAGCGCCAAAGACGGCCATGACCGCGTCCCCGATGAACTTCTCCACCGTGCCGCCGAAGCGCTCGAGCTCGGCCCGCACCTGCTGGTGGTAGGGCTGGAGGATCCGCCGGACGTCCTCGGGATCCAGCGTCTCCGCGCGCGCGGTGAAGCCGACGAGGTCGCAGAAGAGGCAGGTGACGACCTTCCGTTCCTCGCGGACCGGCGCGTGATCGAACGGCGTCGCGCACTGCGAGCAGAATCGTGCGTCGTCGGCGTTCTCGCGCCCGCAGCCGGGACAGACCTTCACGCGCGCAGGATAAGGCGCGACAATGCGGCCGTGGAGATGCCCGAGACCAGGTATGCGCGCAGCGGCGACGTCTCGATCGCGTATCAGGTCACGGGCGACGGCCCGTTCGACCTCGTGTTCGTACCGGGGTTCATCTCGCACGTCGAGCTCGCATGGCAGGTGCCCGGCCAGGCGGAGATGATCCGCCGGCTCTCGTCGTTCGCGCGCTTGATCCGCTTCGACAAGCGAGGAACGGGCATGTCCGACCGAGTGGAGGGCGCGCCGACGCTCGAGACGCGGATGGACGACGTGCGGGCGGTCATGGACGCCGTGGGCTCCGAGCGCGCGGCGCTCCTCGGCGTCTCCGAGGGCGGGCCGATGAGCGTCCTCTTTGCCGCGAGCTATCCGGATCGCGCGTGGGCACTCATCCTGGCCGGCGCGGAGCCGC
>JBGSXQ010000100.1:0-2298 GCA_041751315.1 Gaiellaceae bacterium
CCGACCACGACGCCGGTTCGCCCGCACCCGGCCCAGCAGTGAACGTAGACCGCCCCGCCGGAGGCGAGTTCCTCGTCGATCGTGTCCAGCGTGGTGACGAGACCGTCTCGACCAGGGATCGAGAAGTCACGGATCGGGAGATTGACGTAGCGCGCGGGTAGCTCGATGAGCGCGGAGTACGGTTCGAGCTCGCCGGGATGCGTCAGGTCGATGAACAGCGTCACCCCCGCGTCGACGAGATCGCGTATCTCGAGCCAGGCGTTCTCGGCTCCCCAGGCGCACGGGTGGCGCCCGGCGATGACGCCTTCGGGATCGATGACGGTGGGCGGGCGCACGACGCTCAAGTCTGCCCGCTGTCCGCTACCCCGTCCGAGTGGGACGCCTCATCCGGTGTCGAGCCGGTGCCGATAGCCCGTGCATGGAGCGCCTCGACACCTCGACGAACGAGCTTCGCGACCGCGCGCTCGCACTGGCCGCAGAGCTCAAGGTCGATGCAGGGTCGTGGTACGTCTCCGTGCTCGACGAGGGCCGTACGGCCGGGGTCGATGCGGATCTCGGGGCGCTCGTGCGCGTGTACTGGGAGCTCCAGCGTGTGACCGGTCGGGACGACCTGAGGGACACCTGGCGCTCGCTCGCCGACCGCTTCTGGTCCGGCAAGGCGGCGTAAACACCCGCACAGCGTCCGCTCGGGAGCCGTCGGCTGCGGTCAGTAAGGTGGCCATCTCGTGCCTGCCCCTCCCTTCGTCCACCTCCACGTCCACTCGGAGTACTCGATTCTCGACGGGGCGTGCCGGATCCCCGCGCTCGTCGACAAGGCCGCGCGGCTCGAGATGCCAGCGGTGGCGCTCACCGACCACGGGTCGCTCGCGGGAGCGGTCGAGCTCTATCGCGAGTCGAGCAAGGTAGGCGTGAAGCCGATTCTCGGCTGTGAGGTCTACGTCGCCGACGACCGGCACGCGCAGAAGAAGGGATATGCGCACCTCACGCTCCTCGCGGAGTCGAACGAGGGGTACGCCAACCTCATCAAGCTCTCTTCGCTCGGCTACCTCGAGGGCTACTACTACAAGCCCCGCGTCGACTGGGAGCTCCTCGAGCGCCACGCGAAGGGCATCGTCGCGCTGTCGGGCTGCCTCTCCGGCCGCGTGTCGCGGGCGCTGTCGGAGGGCAGGGGCAAGGACGCGCGGACGGACCTCGACCGGCTCGTACAGATCTTCGGTCGCGACTCGACGTACGTCGAGATCCAGAACGCCGGACTCTCCGAGCAGGCGCAGATCAACCCGGAGCTGATCGCGCTCGCGGAGGAGACCGGCCTGCCGCTGGTCGCGACCGGCGACGTCCACTACCTCGACGCGGAGGACGCCTTCGCGCACGAGGCGCTGCTCTGCATCCAGTCGGGCGACACGCTCAAGAACCCCGCGCACTGGCGCTTCGATACGAACGAGTTCTTCTTCAAGACACCGGAGGAGATGGCGGGTGACTTCCCGGGGCTCGAGCACGCGATGGCCCGCACGCTGGAGATCGCCGAGCGCTGCTCGGTCGAGCTCGAGCTCGGGCGCATCCTCCTGCCGACGTACCCGGTGCCGGACGGGCGCGACGCGTTCGACTACCTCGTCCAGCTGTGCGAGCAAGGGCTCGGGCGCCGGTATGGCACCCCGACTCCGGAGCTCACCGAGCGCCTTCGCTTCGAGCTCAAGACGATCAAGGAGATGGGGTTCGCGGACTACTTCCTGATCGTCTGGGACTTCATCCACTTCTCGAAGAAGAACGGCATCAGCGTGGGGCCCGGGCGCGGATCGGCGGCGGGCTCGCTCGCCGCGTACTGCCTCGAGATCACGGACGTCGACCCGATGCGCTACGGCCTGCTCTTCGAGCGGTTTCTCAACCCGGCGCGTGCAGACCTGCCCGACATGGACATCGACTTCTCGGTGGCCGGTCGCGATCGCGTCATCAACTACGTCGCGGACAAGTACGGCCGGGACCGCGTCGCCCAGATCATCACCTTCTCGACGATGGCCGCCCGCGCGGCGATCCGCGACGCGGGCCGCGTGCTCGACATCCCGTACGGCGTCGTCGATCGCATCGCGAAGCTCGTGCCCGAAGGCCCAGGACAAACGCTCGAGGCCGCGATGAAGCCCGGCGCCGAGCTGAGGCAGGCGGTCGACTCCGACCCGATAGCGAAGGAGATCGTCGACCTCGCGCGGCCCCTCGAGGGACTCACGCGCGCCGACTCGATCCACGCGGCGGGAGTCGTCATCGGCGCCCAGCCGCTCATCGAGGTCGTCCCGCTCCAGCAGAAGG